>JAPUGI010000181.1 GCA_027292925.1 Gammaproteobacteria bacterium | reverse complement strand
GATTCCCGTCGAACCAGGATTTCTAAACTATGTAAAACGCGAACCCTTGGGGGTCGTGGGCCAAGTGGTGCCTTGGAATTTCCCATTGATGTTCACCAGTTGGAAAATGGGGCCGGCGTTGGCGGCGGGGAACACCGTCGTTCTGAAACCTTCCGAGTTGACACCCTTGTCGACATTGAAGATTGCCGAATTGATGACAGAGGTTGGATTTCCGCCAGGCGTGGTGAATATTGTGCCGGGCTATGGCCTTACTGCCGGGCAGTATCTGGCAGAACACCCAGACGTTGCCAAGATCGCGTTCACGGGGTCGACCAATGTGGGCCGAAAAATCGTTGAGGCATCCGCAGGCAATCTCAAACGGGTTCAACTCGAATTGGGCGGTAAAGGCGCCAATGTTGTCTTCGATGACGCCAACATCAAGGCAGCGATCGGTGGCAGTGCCTTTGCGATCTTTCATAATCAGGGACAGGCGTGTATTGCAGGTTCGCGACTCATTCTTCAGGAATCCATTGCCGATCAATTTCTTGATGGTTTCGTTGGCTTGGCGAAATCCATTCGGTTAGGAAATCCGGCCCACTCTGATACGGAAATGGGTCCTCTCACCTCCAAGTTACACCAGGAACGGGTCCTCAGCTATTGTGAGGTTGCTCGGCAGGAAGGTGGCGAGATACTCACTGGCGGCAAGGTACCGGATAACCCCGAACTGGCCAATGGCTGTTTTGTGGAACCTACTGTAGTGAGAGCCCAGCCCCAGGATAGGGTGTGCCAAGAGGAAGTTTTTGGCCCGTTTGTCGCAGTGACGACATTCAAGGACGAAGCTGAAGCATTGGCGATTGCCAATGGCACCCAATATGGCCTGGGCGGTGGTATATGGACTGAAAACCTGTCCCGCGCCCACTCGTTTGCCGACAAGATGCGCAGTGGCATGGTGTGGATCAACTGTTACAAACGGGTCAATCCAGGATCACCTTTTGGTGGTGTCGGCAACTCTGGTTATGGTCGGGAAATGGGTTTTGACGCCATGCATGACTATACGGAGGCTAAGTCCGTTTGGGTCAATGTCGACGCTAATATTCCGCCGTTTTATCCGCGTTGAATGGGGATATTTCATTCCCTTTTTACAGTGATTTCAGTGTTCCCTCTGGGTTTGTCGAGTTGGGGTTTAGTTTAGTAAAGAGGTGAGAAAATGTTATGCGTGATTTAACGGAAGAAAATGTCACAGAAGCTGTTCTGGAGAAGTTTGCGAGTACGCCGGATCCTCGTTTGCAGGCAGTGATGGCATCATTCATTAAGCATTTGCACGGCTTTATTCGTGACGTAGAACCCACGGAAGAGGAGTGGTTTCAGGGGATTACCTTCCTCACAGAGCTCGGTCAAATGTGCGATGACGTGCGACAGGAAAATATCCTTTGGTCAGACACTCTCGGTGTATCCATTCTGGTTGATTCGATTAACCACCGCAGACCCGAGGGGGCCTCCCAATCGACAGTTTTGGGCCCCTTTTATCGTGAGGGAGCGCCCGATTTCGAGAATTGCGGAGATATTGGGGCTAATACAGAAGGGCATTCAACCCGTATTCGCGGTCGCATTTTGGATTTTGAAGGGAATCCGGTGGCTAATGCTTGTTTGGATGTCTGGCAGACTGCACCCAATGGCTTATACGAAGTTCAGGATCCCGAACAGCCCGAATATAATCTCAGGGGAAAATTTTATAGTGATGATAATGGATACTATGAGTTGCTCACCGTGGCGCCGGTTTCATACTCGATTCCAACCGATGGCCCGGTAGGTAAAATGCTCAACGCCACCGGCGTACACCCGTTGCGTCCCGCTCATGTTCATTTCATTGTCACGGCTGAAGGTTATGAGCCGGTTGTCACGCAACTTTTCACCGAAGGTGATGAGTATCTTGATTCTGATGCGGTGTTTGGTGTGAAGAATTCGCTCGTGGTTGAGTATCAATCTTCTTCGGACGATGAAGAATTTCTTGTCAATTACGATTTCGTGTTAGTGCGCAGTGCACACCGTCAATAAATTCTCACAAGGCAGGGCAGACCATGACTGGTAACAGAACGTTGAAACAACCCTATTTAGGTATTGTCTCCACGGGCATTTGCATAGCGGTATCATTGGCAATTTGCGCAGTGTTTGATGCCGCCACCTTCGGCACTTGGGTGACACTGATATTGGTTGCCATGGTCCCTGCCCAAATTGTTCTGGGGCTGGTTTGGGAAGCCAAGTTCCCCAAACTGGTGACCCGGTTACCACAACCGATGAAGGGGCTGACACTATTGGCCTTGATGGCAATGGCTGGTTTGGTAGTGGCACCCGCAACGATATTTCTGGTCGGTGGCGGGATTATGCCACCGACACCTTACACCACTATGTTTATCATTTTTAGTGTCGTAATGACTTTCTGGCTGGTGACTGTTATGCAGTGCTGGCCCCTGACGGCAATCAGTAAATCTACCGGCTTCGTTGGCATCGGTGTGTGGTTTCTCACTTACGTCCTTACCTACGTCCTGTTCAGCGTGTTTTTCGATTACGGCTTTTTTAAGGGAACCCCGCTCTATATTGAGGCACTGGATCCCAAGGGATTGTTCAATGCGTGGTATTCACTTTCGTTTGCCATTACGGCTCTGGTAATGATGCTGGCACTGGTGCTTTTGGATTTTTGGCCGATTGGCGTCATTACCAAGCGTGTCGATATGCTAGGGAGACAGCCTTTTTTTGGCATCCTGAGCACTCTGTTTGTACTGATATTGAGTTATTGCTTGTGGTACTTCTTTGTTATTGGTCGCGGTATGGATCCCGTGGTGTACATGGTACGAGTTCCTGTCTCAATAGTTTTTGGCCAGTTTATTATGCTGACGATGCTGAAAACGGCTCCGTTCCAGACACTTGTTCAACCACTAAAAGGTAGTGTCCTACTGATTTTATCTGCCATTTTGTCTGTCGTAATGTATGAGTTCTACTGGTGGGCCAGTGGTCTTATCCTCGGATCTTTACCTGCTGGCGCCCCGGGGTATGAACTGGATTTATGGTTAGCCTCCGCCATGCTCGCTGTTACGTTTCCAGTATTCGTGACTTATGCGGAATTTCTCGGCTATTGGCCTCTGATAAATCTATCCGGCGAAGAGGCGATTGATGAACTGGCGTGATGAGTGTTACGCGCCAGAAGTAGGTACCTGTTTGGCGAATCTTGATGACCTTCACGAAGGCCGGGTGCGTGAGGCAATATACGGTGAAGGAAAGAATGCTTTTCGTATTTTACTCCTAAAAGAGGGAGGTCAGGCCAAAGCCTATTGGAATCGCTGCCCCCATTTTGGCGTTCCACTCAACACTGAACCGGGCAAGTTTATCATGCTGCCCAAAGGTCAGGTGATGTGTGCCATTCATTGTTCGGTGTTCAATTTAGCCGATGGTCAATGTGTTGATGGGCCGGTTAAAGGAGACCATTTAACCAAGATTGCGCTGGAAGTGGATGAAAAGGGGGAGATCTGCATTGGCAACGATAGCTGATCGGTGCTCCAGTTATCCTTTATTAAATTGTCAAAGGCTGAGCGTTGCCCGGATTTGAAATATTGTTACGAGATCGGTGAATAGGAAACAGTATGTTGAGTTTTGATTACCAAGCCTTGCCGTGGAATATCGTTTTTGGTGTGGGCTCACTGCAGCGTCTACCGGAAGAGCTTGCCAAACTTGGATACCGCCGCGCCATGGTATTGACAACACCACGGCGGGGAGAGCAGGGACAGAAAATTGTAGAATTGCTGGCAGAGCATGCAGTAAGTCTTTTCGATCGGGCTGTCATGCATGTGCCCGTTGCGACCGTTGAGCAGGCCATTGCAGAAATGGACCGTACAGGAGCTGACTGCAGTGTCTCGTTGGGCGGTGGCTCGACCACGGGATTGGGCAAGGCACTGGCGCTGAAAAAACAATTGCCCAATATTGTAATTCCGACCACCTATGCCGGGTCTGAAATGACCAATATTTGGGGCATGACCGAGCACGGACGAAAGCTTACCGGCCGCGATAACGCGGTCGTCCCTAAATTGACCATTTATGATCCTGAACTAACATTGGGTTTGCCTCCGAGGATTGCCGGCCCGAGCGGCTTGAATGCCATGGCGCAAGCCGCGGTGAATGTTACTGCTGCAAAGATTAATCCGATGGTGTCGATGATGGCGCTGGAGGCAGTGAGGTTACTTTCCCGTAGTCTGCCAAAAATTATCAACAACCCCCAGGATCTGGAGGCGCGTTCTGAAGCGCTCTTCGGAGCTAGCCTGGCTGGAGCCTCTCTGGGAACTGGCGTTACCAGCCTACACCATCGCTTGTGTCACACCTTTGGCGGTTCTTTCAACACACCTCACGCAGAGACCCATACCATTCTTCTCCCGCATTCCATTGCCTACAATGCTTTAGCAACTTCGGAAGGTACGCGTCAGCTGGCGAGTGCCATGGGTGTCAAGGACGCGGCTGTCGGGCTCTTTGAACTGGCCAAAGCGGTCGGGGCGCCCACTTCGTTGAAAGAGATTGGCTTTAGGGAGGAGGATCTGGATAGAGCGGCCGCCATCGCCACCGAAAAACCGCTTAACAATCCTGAGCCTGTGACAGAGGCAAGCATTCGAAGGCTGTTGGAAGATGCTTATATGGGTTTTGAGCCCTCATCGTTCTAAGTGGGGGATCACGGTCTACCCAAAGGTGGGTGTCAGTAATTTTCTCTACTTGTAAGCTGATCTCCGCCAATCAGAAGTGGTGTCCAATTTGTTTAGTGGTGAATCCGTATCTGAGCAATAAATGTAGATAAACTTAAATATTTTGAACCTATCCCGATGAGAGCATGTTATGAGAGCAGAAAACTGTATTCCATTCCCAAATATCCCACGTCTAAGCTTGGTTTGGCAATGACCGCCTTGCTTACCTCTTATGGAGCCCCGGCGCCTGGATCGAATTCAGTGGTCTGGATTTCCTAATCGTCACACACACTTCAAAAATCAGTTACAGCCGATGAAAGGAGCTTGAAAGATGACCACTCCCGTAATTATCGCAGTCGCCATTACCGGTTCATTGCCACAGAAAAAAGATAACCCCGCAGTTCCCATTACAGTGCCGGAGCAGATAGAGTCTACTCAGGAAGCCTTTGAGGCGGGCGCCACTATTGTACATGTGCACGTACGGGATGCGCAGGGTAAGTCCTCCTCGGAACCTGAAAATTTCCTGGCTTTCAAAGAAGGCGTCAATAAACGTTGTCCGGGCATGATTGTGCAGTTCTCCACCGGCGGTCGGGGGCGTGAGAGTTCAACTCGCGGTGGTATGTTGCAGCTCCGTCCCGACATGGCTTCGCTTGCGACCGGATCGGTGAATTTCCCCGGCATGATTTACGAAAACCACCCGCAGCTAGTCGATGAGCTTGCGGCGAGTATGCTGGAGTATGACATCAAGCCGGAGATAGAATGTTTTGACTTGTCCATGCTCTATAACACCTACGATATGGTGCAATCGGGTCAGTTAAAAGATCCTGTGCATGTGCAATTTATTTTCGGTATGAAGGGTATTCTTCCGCCCCGTAAGGAAATACTCGAATTCGAGGTCGAGCAATTTAGCAAATTGTTGCCAGGGTCAACCTGGACTGCTGCTGGTATTGGTCGACATCAGCTTACCCTGAACAAATGGGCGCTTGAGCTGGGTGGCCACGTTCGCACAGGTCTGGAAGACAATGTTCGCTTTGATAAGGCTCGACTGGCGAAGAGCAATGCAGAACTGGTCGCTCGCGTCGCACAAATGGCAACTGAAGACTACGGTCGCCCGGTTGCAACCACAGCACAGGCAAGAGAAATGTTGTCCATAGCTCCGGCGGCCTGACACCCGCTCAATCGTTATCCCTCCAATCGTACAGTGGTCACAGCCGTAGGGCGGGACTCTAGGGGATCAAATACTAAGAACAAAGTCTATACCGACGCAGCCCCCGCCCTGGAGGGCCTACTGTTCGATGATATGACCGCCATGGCTAATCTTCGCATAGTGGTCTCCCTTCCGGTCACGCCATCCTAGCCGAAAGTTCCCGCAAAACAAGTAAAAAGTAGAGGGCCGATTACGGCTAGTGCAGCACCGTAATCGGGGCTATATTAGGCGCCATGCAAACACTTGACCCGACTATCTGCCGCAAGGCGCGCCTGTCACGGGATCCGCGTTTCGACGGCCAGTTTTTTCTTGCGGTAACCAGCACCGGCATCTACTGTCGCCCGATTTGCCCGGCCCGGCCACCCCGGGAGAG
>JAPUGI010000180.1 GCA_027292925.1 Gammaproteobacteria bacterium | reverse complement strand
GATATCACTGACGAAGAATTCATCGAAACACAATATCCTGTAGCGGCTTGAAAATTCATCCGCAACTAACTGCAGTGGGTTCGTCCGTCCTTGTAATTCCTTCAGCTGCAGATGCACACTCCTCATAAAACGGTGGAAATGAGTTCTGGATTTATCAGGAAATGGCAGAGATTCATAAAACAGATCCATCAGGTAGGTTTTACCACGACCTACACCTCCCCAAAAATAAAGCCCTGCCGGGGTTTTCACCGGCCAGGACGTTTTGAACCAGTGTGCCAAAAAACCGGGTTTGCGTGCTGGTTTTACTAGTTCATCGAATAGATCCTGAAGACGTTGAACGGCAACTAACTGCGCATCATCGTGTTGGACGACACCAGCTTCGATTGCACATTGATATCGTTGTAACGGACCTTTGCCTGCCAGTGAATACATAAACTAATGGTTAGCTCCGGTTGGGCCCAGGTTAGCCCTGCACGCGGTACTTGGCTGATTCTGCATGCGCGGAAAGGCCCTCTTCCTCCGCAAGAATCGCTGCATCCCGACTCAATTTGACTGCGCCACCCGCACTGCAGTGAATCAGCGAACTCCTGACCTGGAAATCGTATACACCGAGCGGTGATGCAAACCTTGCGCTGCCCCCAGTCGGCAATACGTGACTCGGTCCAGCCGTGTAATCACCTACCACTTCGGCGCTCTGATTTCCGACAAATATCGCGCCTGCATTCTGGACTGATTGCAATAGTGGTTCCGGATCCTCCAGCGCAATCTCAAGATGTTCAGGAGCAATTATGTTTACGATCCGCATTGCCTCTTCAACATCCTTGACTTTGATTAATGCACCACGATCGACGATGGATTTCCGGATAATGTCCAGCCTTGGCATCGGTTTATCTTGTTCCAGTAAACCTTGTCCCTGTAAACGTCGTTCCAACGAAGCCGCGACATCATCCAGTAATTTGTCATCCCAGGAAACAAGGATCGCCTGCGCCATCTCATCATGTTCAGCCTGGGCAAACATATCCATCACCAACCAATCAACATTGGCAGTATCATCGGCAACGATAACAACTTCCGAGGGTCCCGCCACCATATCGATACCCACATCGCCAAACACCATCTGCTTTGCAGTGGCCACGTAAATGTTGCCTGGACCGACAATCTTATCCACTCGTCCAATCGTTTCTGTTCCATAGGCTAATGCCGCAATGGCCTGAGCACCTCCAATCGTGTAGACCCGATCAACCCCCACAAGATGGGCTGCTGCAAACAAAGTTTCGTTAACCTCTCCCCTCGGAGTCGGTACCAGCAATGTAATTTCTTTAACTCCGGCTACTCTTGCCGGGATCGCGGTCATAATTACTGTAGACGGGTATGAAGCTTTCCCACCCGGTGTATAAATTCCAACCCTTGATACACCTCTGACGAGTTGGCCAAGTTTATTGCCATCATCATCAACGTAGGTCCAGTCCCCTCCACCCAATGCTGTTTTCTGTTTCTGGTGGTAGGCAAAAACGCGATCCGCCGACACTTGCAGGGCCTCCCTGACCAGCGAATCGATATTGTCGAATGCCAGTTGCAACCTATCTTTCGTCACTTCCAGCTCAGAAACACTGCTAACGTCAAGATCATCAAATTTACTCGTGTACGCCAGTACGGCAGCATCTCCGTGCTGTTTGACTTCAGCTATTATGCCTGCGACAACCTCACGGATACGGTTTGTTTCAGTGGAGTCAACACTCAGTAATTGGTTGAGCTGTTCCGCAAATCCCGCCTCATCGCTCTGCAAGCGCCGAATCATGCCGTCGCCGCTTCTAATTTATCTATGAGAGGTTGTACAACTGAGTGCCTGGTTTTGAATGATATCTTGTTTACGATCAGGCGTGTGCTTATCTCTTCTATTAACTCCAGAGAGACAAGTCCGTTTGCTTTCAGGGTGTTACCCGTTTCAACGATGTCGACGATCCTGTGTGCGAGTCCTGTGACTGGTGCCAACTCCATCGCCCCGTACAACTTGATGATATCTACCTGAACGCCTTTTGCTGCGTAATATCGCTTGGCGATATTCACAAACTTGGTCGCGATTTTTGGCCGGGGAGGTAATTCACCCTCGTCTTTCAATCCTGCAACCACTATCTGACACCTGACTATGCCAAGGTCGAGAGGCTCATAATAACCGTTACCCCCATGTTCCAGCAGAACATCCTTGCCCGACATTCCAAGATCTGCAATGCCATGCTCTACATAGGTCGCGACATCCATGCCCCTGAGCACCATCAGTTTCAGATTTTTTTGACTGGTATCGAATACCAGCTTCCTTGATTTGGAAATCTCCTCCGTTGGAGCAATGCCAATGCTCGCAAGAAGTTCCAGTGAAGGGGACAATGCCCTCCCCCCGGTTATGGCTATGGTGATGTGTGCGCTCATATGGCTCGCCCGGCTAACAGTTCTTGTCAAGATTCAACATCGAGTGGGTTAGTTCCCTCATAAGTGGTTGCCTTCATTATCTGTATCTGGACAGGAACTAACTAATCGCCAGCCTCTTTATATCCGCACCCAGGTTTTGAAGCTTCTCTTCCACCTGTTCGTAGCCCCGATCAATGTGATAAATACGATCTACTATCGTATCCCCTTGTGCGATAAGACCCGCAATAACCAAACTGACTGATGCGCGTAAATCGTTAGCCATTACAGGAGCCCCTGTTAGCTTCTCTACACCCTCGACAATAGCAGTCGTATTGTTACCTTCTAGACGGATTTTTGCGCCCATACGATTCATCTCATGGACATGCATAAACCGGTTTTCAAATATGGTTTCCTTTACAGTGCCTGTACCTTCAGCAACGCAGTTCAAGGCTATAATCTGCGCCTGTAAGTCCGTCGGAAACGCCGGATAAGGTGCCGTGACGAGACTGACTGCTTTTGGCCGTCGACCCCCCATGTCCAACTCAATCCAGTCATCTCCAATCGAAATTATTGCACCTGCCTCGCGTAACTTGCTTATTAAAACATCCAGGTGTTCTGGATTGGCGTTCCTGATTTTAACTCTACCACCCGTCGCGGCAGCAGCAATAAGATAGGTCCCAGTCTCAACCCGGTCTGCGATTACGCGATGGTGGCAACCATTCAGGGACTCAACTCCGTTTACGATAATGGTATCGGTTCCGGCACCCTGTACATCAGCTCCCATGGCATTCAAACAATCCGCCAGGTCAACTATTTCTGGTTCCCGTGCACAGTTTTCGAGAACTGTCTGCCCCTCTGCAAGGGTTGCTGTCATCATGATGTGTTCAGTCCCACCTACTGTACAAATATCAAAATTGATGTGTGCACCCTTCAGCCTGCCATCTACAGAAGCCTTTACATAACCGTCCTCCATTTCAATATTGGCACCCAACGCTCTTAACCCATACAGATGTTGATCGACCGGACGTGGACCGATTGCACAACCACCAGGAAGAGAAACCTCAGCCTGGCCATAGTGCGCCAACATCGGCCCAAGCACATTGAAAGATGCACGCATGGTTTTCACCAGCTCATAAGGTGCGGTAAATCTCTTTATCGTGTTGGCGTGAATTTCAACATTCATTTTTTCATCAATAACTACTTCAACACCGAGCGAGCCCAATAGCTCAATCATGGTGGTAATATCACGAAGATGCGGTACGTTGGAAATCGTAACCGGGCCATCTGACAACAATGCTGCCGCAAACATCTTTAAAGCCGAATTTTTTGCGCCGGCAGCTCTCAACTCACCCTCCAGCCGATTTCCGCCCCGAATTAGTAATCTATCCATGCGTCAAATTCTCATTTTGTCTGGTCAGATCCAGCCCGTTCCCGCAAGGTGAGTGTGGTCATAGTCACAGCATGGATTTCACCGGAAGAAATTCTGTCATTCAACAGTGAATATACGAGTTGCTGACGCTTCACCCTGCTCAGTCCTTCAAACTTTTCCGAGACCACCGATAACACCAATTTATTTCCCTCGGCCTGAAGTTCGATCTGGTCATCTCCAAATGTAGTCTCCAATATTTCCCTGATTTCTTTCAGGTCCACAACTATTTCCGCTCAAAAAAGTGCGCAGATCATAGCACGGCACAATGCCAAATTTGACATAACGGATACCAGTTTCCTGGAGCCTAAACCAGGGAATCCAGCTTGAGAATTCCAGCCACGCCGCAGGCTCTTGCAACAGCGAGCAGATGCTCCGGGGAATTTTTGAAGAAAACTTCCTTCGGGATCTTTCTTGACTCCCGAACCACTGAAATCAGAAGCGCGATCACGGCAGTACCATGAATTTCCAACTCTCCCAGATCAATCTCCAATTTGTGCGAAGCATTCGACCCTATCATCTCTTGCAGTTCTTCACGATAACCAGCTACTGTATCCACGTCGACGACGCCGGATAGTTTGATACAGCCTTGAGCCTGCACCTGGATACAGCCTTTAGCGGGCACTTTTAGATTACCTTGAGCGTCCACCTGTTCAGGCATCTACACTCCAGTTATCTATAACCTTGTCGATGTCATTCTTATACTGTTGCATGTAAGCAGTAAACTGCGACCTGAACTGCAAACCAATATTAATCCCATCAATAACAAGGTTGCGCAATTTCCACCGGTCGTTCACCAACACGAGGCTGTATTCAACCGGGTAAGCAGAGCCGTCCTTTCCATACACCTCAAGACTCACTCTTGCTTTTCGGGGATCTTTTTGTGGCTTGTTATCCTGTTTCACGATCACTTGTGGATTGTCAAACTCAACCAATGCTTTCGCATAGGTTTTAATCAGCGAATTTCTAAATACCTCAGCGAACCTCGCTTTCTGTTGGTCGCTCGCACGGCGGTAGTATTTGGCCATGACTCCCCGGGAGAATCCTTTAAAGTCAATGAACGGGGCAAGCGAACTGTCGACTTCCCGGAAGAACTTATCCTTATCTCTTTTGTAGATTGGTTGAACTTCAACGAGCTTTTCAAGGAGCTGTTCGGTAGATGTTTGCACACTTTCGTAAGGAGAAGGTGCGGCACTTAACTGAGAAACCACCAGCGCCAGCAACCCAGCTACAAAATTCGCTAACACCTTCATAAGTTCAACTCCCTAGGGCAAAATTTCAAAATTTCTTCAGCAGAAACTTACCGATAAGTTCTTCCAGCACGATAGCTGATTGGGTATCTAGTATTTCATCACCATTAGACAGGTATTCCTCTTCAGCACCCAGAATGAGACCAATATATTTACCTCCTAACAATCCGTCCGTGAGGATAGCCGCCGTAGTATCGCTGCTGATAGTATCGACGTCACTATCGATCTCCATTCTGACCAGTGCGGTGTATGTTTCCGGGTCCAGTGCGATATCTGCGACCCTTCCGACTACAACCCCCCCGATACTCACTTTTGATCGATTTACCAGGCCACCTATATTTTCAAAGCGGGCGTAAACACTGTATGTGCTGGTCTCTGTTCCAACATTAAATCCGCTGACACGAATTGCCAGAGCCGCTAAAGAGATAATTCCTGCAAGCATGAAGGCACCAACAACAATTTCTATTGATCGCATTTGCATGTTTTACGCTCTCCCGAGGTTCACCTATTTCGTTTCATATAGTAATAGCTCTTGGCCTGATTCGAACTGAGTGGGTTATGTATTCATTATCTAACATTCTCAAAGTGCAGTGATCACTTTTATCTGTCTCCGGAAACTAACTAACTGGCTAAAAACTAAACATGACCAGAGTAAGAAAAAAGTCCAGGATCAAAACCGATACGGAAGAATAAACTACCGTTCGAGTTGTTGCATTCGCAATTCCTTCCGACGTCGGGATTGTATCGTATCCCTGGAAGACCGCGATCCACGTCACCACAATACCAAATACGATGGATTTAACTATGCCCTTCATTATATGGCTCTTGAAATCTACACCATCCTGCATGGCCGACCAGAATGCACCCTCGTGAACTCCAAGCCAATCCACACCCACAAGAGATGCCCCCCAGATACCGACGATGCTGAACATCAACGCAAGAATAGGCATGACGATAAAGCCTGCCCAGAGTCGGGGTGCAATAATTCGCTGTATTGGGTCAACGCCCATCATTTCCATGCTGCTTAATTGTTCGGTCGCTTTCATCAATCCGATTTCGGCTGTAACGGATGAACCCGCCCTACCGGCAAATAACAACGCAGACACAACGGGACCAATTTCCATGACCAGTACCAGTGCAACGCCGAGGCCGAGGGCACTCTCTGACCCGTATTTCACAAGTTGGTTGTAACCTTGCAAAGCTAGCACCGCACCGATTGAGAACCCGGACATGACGATGATCACCACCGACAGTACGCCCAGTTGGTATATTTGTTTGATAACCAACGGTAAGTTGCGGAGCTGCGGCTTCCTCCAAACCGCCTGCCACCAAATATGTCCCGCACGACCCAGGGTTGCCAGGACTACCAGGCTGTATTGACCGATTCGTCGTAATCTAGATAGCATGACAGTTAGGAAGCCTCACTAGGACCAACTATCGGCATCCTGATCTCGCATCAATTCTTCCTCATAATCTGCGGCTGGATAGTGAAAAGGAACAGGACCATCTGGTAACCCCTTGATGAACTGATGAACCCTGGGGGAATCTTGTTCGAATAATTCCTTCGGTGATCCAGCGCCAATGACCTTGCCGTCCGAGATAACATAAATAATGTCTGCGATGCTGGCAGTTTCTGGAATATCATGAGAGACGATGATGCTGGTGGTGCGATAAACCCTGTTCAAGGTTTTTATCAGATCAACAATCACTCCCATGGCAATTGGATCGAGGCCAGCGAAAGGTTCATCGTACATGATAATCTCGGGATCAAGGGCGATCGCCCTTGCCAGTGCAACCCTGCGGCTCATTCCTCCTGACAACTCGCTCGGAAACAATTGACTTGCTCCCCTTAGTCCTACTGATTGCAGTTTGACCAATACCAGGTCGCGTATCATGTCATCTGGCAAGTTAGTATGGATACGCAGTGGGAATGCGACATTTTCAAACACGCTGAGATCAGAAAACAAAGCGCCACTTTGGAACATCATACCCATGGTTTTCCTGACGTTGAACAACTGCGTTCTAGACAACTCGGGAATCTCATGACCACTAACCCTGACACTTCCGGACTCTGGCCGCAGTTGCCCCCCGATAAGTCTAAGCAGTGTGGTTTTCCCCGTACCACTGGGACCCATGATGGCGACGATCTTGCCACGGGGAATAACAATCGAAATTTTGTCCAAAATACGCCGCTGCCCACGCCGGAAAACAACTTGTTCTAATATGATCTGGTAGTCAGTCATGTTTTTTTTCTTTGGACCCCATCCAAAAGCTAACACCCATGCACCACTTATACTAGCCCGCAAAATCCAGATGCCTACCTTCGGGCAATTTCACCTTGCAAACACAAGAAAATCCAATTTTAATGGTGCGCCTATCTTTGCATCAATATTTGTAAGGGGGGTATGCTTTACTATAGCGCCGCACTGCTGATCGGTTTTCTGATTTTGTTTAAAAGTGCCGACCAGTTTGTGATCGGCTCCGTGGTAACCGCCAGAAACCTATCGATTTCACCGATGACTATCGGTCTTACGGTTGTCGCCCTCGGTACCTCTGCTCCGGAAATTTTCGTAGCAGCAACATCCTCGCTCCAGGGCGAACCTGGGATCGCTGTGGGTAATGCGATTGGATCCAACATCGCCAACATAGGAATGGTACTGGGGTCGACCGCGTTAATCATCCCGCTGCGGTTCAGAGTCGATATCCTGCGCAATGATCTGCCAATCCTCCTCTTCGTTACTTTCTGCGCCGGTGCCAGCCTCATCGACTACAAACTAGGCATATGGGATGGACTTCTGTTGCTTACCGGGTTGGCACTTTTCCTGTTCCGCCTTGCGGTAACACACAGGAAATCTTCAAGCATGGAACTGGCCGCAGAAATTTCCGATCTGGACGAAATTCCGGATATGAATAACACCAGAGCATTAGTCACGCTCCTCCTTAGTCTGGTGTTCCTGCTAATCAGCTCGGAACTTCTGGTTTGGGCAGTCATCAAGATCGCCGAGAGTATGGGCATCAGTGAATTAATTATCGGTCTCACCGTCGTCGCAGTCGGTACCAGCATTCCGGAATTAGTGGTTTCAGTGACAAGTGCGCTAAAAGGTCAAACTGATCTCGCTATCGGAAACATAATCGGTTCGAACATATTTAATATACTCGCGGTCCTGGCTATCCCGGCAATCATCGCACCTATGGAGTTAGAGCCCCTCACGCTTTGGAGGGATTATGCTCTGATGCTGGGAATGACTCTGATCCTGGTTATCTTTGCCTATGGGATTCGGGGTGAGTCGGTTATCACCAGGGCCAAAGGAGCTCTTCTGTTAAGCCTCTGGCTGGGTTACATTATCTTCTTGTATCAAACCGCACTGGCAGCCTAGGAGGCTGTCCGAGATCTGGCGGACAGTTCCAGATAGGAAAAAGCTGGAAAAGTAACATTCTCGGGCTTGTATCCATTGCCATTGGGAGAGGCCAACGTGAACAATCGGGCTACCATTCTCGCAAGTTTAATTCTCGTCTTTGCCATCGCCACCAATCTTATTTTGGAACAAAGTGACAGTCTGCCGCCTGCCCCGATGCTACAAAATGATCCGGACCTGTATATGCTGAATGCAACCATCACGCAGTTTGACGATAATGGAAACCTGCAGCATACGATAAAGGCAGATCGATTTACCCATTTCCCCCTCACAGACATGACATCTTTAATATTTCCAAATTTGCAGTTGTTCCCCGACCCAAAAAAAGAACCATGGGATATCGAAGCTAAAAATGGCCGATTGCTCTCCCAGTCTGTCTACAGGGAAGAAGTCGTAGAACTGTGGGATGATGTATTGGCGGTTCAACAATCAGATAATGGACATTTTATAAGAATCCAGACTCAGAGCCTGACGGTTTACCCGGAAAGGGAATACGCAGAAACGGACCAGAAAGTCTACATAGATTACAATTCCGGCCGCACCTCCGCAGCCGGGATGAAAGCCTTTTTCCAGGGTGGAAAGTTCATTTTCTACTCAACACCGACCGAACGCGTGCATACTATTTTCCTGCCAGAGTTCAAGCGAAACCAGCCTTGAGCGGCTATTGTAAAACAGCCCTGAGCGGCTCTTGTAAAACAGCCCTGAGCTGTTTTTTAAAAAGAGGCGCCTTGATTGACGAAACCTGGCACTATCCCGCCCCTGGGGATGTTAAAATGGCTGCAAATCCCGCAGGAATCTATTTTATGGTGATGTTGCAGTCCAGGCTGTTACCGTTAATTCTCCTGGGGACATTGACATTTAGTGTCAATGTAGTCGCCCTTACCTCTGACGGTCAACAACCCTTTCACATCCAGGCTGACACAGCGGTGATGGACGCGCAAGGCTCCTCGGTCTACCGCGGCAACGTCATCATTGAGCAGGGCACCTTGCAAATTAAAGCTGATGAAATTGAAATCATCACAAATGACAGCGAAGTGATCCAGATTATTGCCAGCACCGACGCCGATTCAAAAAAACTAGCCCAATTCGAACAGCTTCCAGACGATAGTGAAGACCGGGTTTACGCAGAGGCACGGAAAATAACCTACCTGGTGCAGGAAGAAAAGCTCCATCTTTCAGGGAAGGCGACACTCAAACAGACCAAAGACATTCTTACTGGCGAACTCGTTTACTACGATATCAGCCAGGGAATTATGAGCTTAAAAAGTAACGGTCAAAATGATCGCATTAATGTAACCATCAACCCCAAGGCCAATTAATTGTCCGAGACTGGCCATGTATTACGAGCGGAGAATCTAGAAAAGCGTTACCGTGGACAGCAAGTAGTCAACGAAGTAACTTTGTCGGTGCAGAGCGGCCAGGTTGTTGGTTTGTTAGGTCCTAACGGCGCTGGAAAGACAACTTGTTTTTACATGATCGTCGGTTCCATACCAGGTGACGAGGGTAAAGTGTTTTTTGACGACCTGGACATCACACCTCAACCAATGCACCAGAGAGCCAGAATAGGCATCGGGTACCTTCCCCAGGAGGCATCTGTATTCCGCAAACTGTCTGTTGCCGACAACATCATGGCGATCTTGGAAACCCGGACAAAGATGAGTACCCCGGACCGACTGGAAAAACTGGAATCCTTATTGCTGGAATTCCACATTGGCCATATCAGGGCCAGCCTTGGAATGTCGTTAAGCGGAGGCGAACGGAGGCGGGTTGAAATAGCCAGGGCATTGGCAACAGAACCGGCTTTTATCCTACTGGATGAACCATTTGCAGGTGTCGATCCGATTTCAGTTAACGACATCAAATTGATTATTTCCCAGCTATC
Organism: Gammaproteobacteria bacterium; assembly: GCA_027292925.1. Taxonomy (GTDB): domain Bacteria; phylum Pseudomonadota; class Gammaproteobacteria; order Pseudomonadales; family Azotimanducaceae. The sequence goes on along the minus strand of JAPUGI010000180.1, from coordinate 16,005 downwards.
TGATCGCGGAATCGGTGTCCTTATCACTGATCACAATGTGAGGGAGACGCTTGATATCTGTGAGAAAGCCTACATCATGAATGAAGGTCGTATCATCGCCGAAGGCGCGACCGAAACAATCCTGGCGAATGACCAGGTAAAACAGGTTTACCTTGGTCAGGACTTCCGCATGTAATCCATTATCCCGGGCGGCTTATTTCACCCACAGCCACCCTTCATTAACAAGTATTAATCGTTGCGACGCCTGAGTATCATTGGCCCATGGCAATGAAACCAGCTCTGACACTGAGGTTGGGTCAGCAGTTACGGATGACCCCTCAATTGCAGCAAGCCATCCGGCTTCTGCAGCTCTCCACATTTGATTTACAACAAGAAATTCAAGAAGCCCTCGACTCTAACCCGATGCTGGAGGAACTGAATCCAGAGGACGAGGAAACAGGAGACGAAACGACTTCGCTCGATGCTCCAGACGAAACGGCGAATGCATCCGATACCAGTACAGACACAGACGACAAAAACGGTGATGACGACTCGTCGCGCGACGAATCGGCTTTACCCCCGGACCCTGAATTCGATGGTGAAGCAATTCCAGATACAAGCGAACAAATCACATCTGAAAATATATCTGATGAGTTGCCGGTCGATAGTGTCTGGGAAGATGTTTACGAAGAGTCCTTTTTGCCAACGAGTTACTCAAGCCCTGACGAAAACGATGACAACTATATCGATACTCGAAATTCTGAGGCGATTTCAATCCAGAGTCACCTTATGGAGCAGATCAATCTGTTGCACTTGACCGATTCGGATAAGTATATCGCCATATCAATTGTTGATGGACTCGATAGTGAAGGTGTTCTAACCATTCCCCTGGAGGATATTCTGGAGGCTGCTCCTGAAGAATTGGAGCTAGAGATAGATGAAGTTCTGGCAGTGCTGCACCTCATACAACATCTCGACCCGGTCGGTATCGCTGCACGAGACCTTAAAGAATGCCTGCTGATACAGTTGCGAAATATGCCAGATGATACTAGCTGGCGAGATGAAGCAATCCTGGTGGTAGACCAGCACATCAAATCTCTTGCAAACCGCGACTATACGCACGTTTCCAGAAAGACTCGTCTGAAGGAATCTGAATTAAAAGAGGTCATCTCTCTTATTCAATCTCTGAACCCAAGGCCAGGAAATAACATAGCAACCAGTAATACTGAATATGTTGATCCTGATGTCATTGTCGCCAAACAAAACGAAAGATGGGTCGTGGAACTTAATCCAAAGTCGGCACCCCGAATCCGGGTCAACTTCGAATACTCATCCTTGATAAAGAGATCAGATGACAGCATTGACAACTCCTACTTGAAGAACCAGTTGCAGGAAGCAAGATGGTTCATAAAAAGCCTGCAACAACGAAATGACACGTTGCTTCGCGTGTCTACAAAAATCGTCGAGTACCAGAGGGGATTTCTTGAATACGGAGAGCAAGCAATGAAGCCACTTGTGCTGCATGACATTGCGAAAGCAGTGGGCCTCCACGAATCCACGATCTCCAGGGTGACCACCCAGAAATACATGCATACACCGGCTGGTGTTTTTGAACTTAAGTATTTTTTTTCAAGCCATGTCAGTACCCACGCAGGTGGCGAGGTATCTTCAACCGCTATACGTGCACTAATCAAAAAGTTGGTGGCAGAGGAAAATCCGAGAAAACCCCTCAGTGACAGCAAGATCGCCACAATGCTGTCGGACCAGGATATTGACGTTGCCCGCAGGACCATCGCCAAGTATCGTGAAACCCTGATGATTCCACCATCAAATGAGCGTAAACAATTGATTTAGAAAGTAAAATCAATGAAATGATGAGCCGATACAAAAGCTTGAACATGGGTCTATAAATGAAGAAACAAGTGTTATAGTTTGATACAAACGGTAACGAATAAGCCGAAAACCAAGAAGGTCCAGAAACCAGAGGAGCGTGTATATGCAAGTAAATGTTAGTGGTCATCATATCGAAGTCACCGAGGCACTAAAAAACTACGTAGAATCAAAACTGGATCGCCTTGAAAGACATTTTGACCGAATTACTAACATGAACGTCATACTCAGCGTAGAGAAACAGCGCCAGAAAGCGGAATCAACCATCCGGATAAGCGGTGGTGAAGTTTATGCTGATGCAGAAGCAGAAGATCTTTACGCTGCGATTGATCTGATGACCGACAAGCTTGATCGACAGCTCATCAAGAAAAAAGAAAAAATCACAGATCGCAAACACAGGGTAGTGAGTCGTTAGGATATTCTCAGCATCGCTTTACTAATTTTATTTGGCGAGACTCCATTGTTATAATGCGTGGATCGGTAGTGATTCATCATGCTCAATGAACATCAATTCCATATTGTCTCCTGAACGCACCTTCTGCAACATCGAAACCAGAAGTAAAAAAACCGCGATCGAAAAAGCCGCGACGCTGATCGCCGAAACTCTCCCCTCTCTTGATGCCAATGACATCTATAGCAAACTGATTGCCAGGGAAAAACTCGGGCCTACTGCTCTCGGGCAAGGAATCGCGTTACCACATTGTCGAATCGAAGGTTGTAACCACATCGTTGGAGCATTATTTACCATAAATACCCCCATTGATTTTGGCGCACTTGATGACCAGCTTGTAAATATCATGTTCGTTCTCCTTGTTCCAGAAGAAGAAGTGGATGAGCATCTAAAAACTATGGCGATGCTTGCTGCGAAGTTCGATTCAGAGGAGTACAGAGCCAATCTCATTGATGCCCCTGATAATCAGGCTCTTTTTAACCGAGCGTGCCAGGAAGTTCAAAGCTGATAATTAGTTACTACACGCCCTTTTTTGACTGGTTTCTCTAACATGATATCTCTCATAATTATTAGCGGCAGATCAGGATCAGGGAAAAGTACCGCACTTCATGTTCTTGAAGATATGGGCCACTACTGTATCGATAATCTTCCAGTCACGCTATTGCGTTCTCTTATCGAGCGCCTGGCTCGCGATCAATCTATCAGCAACGCGGCGGTCAGTATCGACGCCAGGAATATTGCCGAGGATCTGGTGGAATTCCCAGAAGTCGTACAAACATTCGATAAAGAAGTAGTAAGTACAAAAATTGTATACCTGGACTCTTCCAGTCCAGCGCTGGTCAAGCGGTTCAGTGAGACCAGGCGCAAGCATCCCTTGAGTGACAACAACACGGATCTCAGGGAAGCACTAGAATTTGAGAGAGAGTTGCTAAGCCCTATTTCAAACATGGCTGATCTTATCGTGGACACAACGAACCTTAGCATCCATGAACTGCGCGACCTGATTAAGTCAAGGGTCGCCCAGGATATCCATGAATTTGCCCTATTATTCCAATCCTTCGCTTACAAAAAGGGTGTGCCGGTAGATGCTGACCTTGTTTTCGATGTCCGCTGCCTGCCTAACCCGCACTGGAAGTCGAGTCTAAGGAACCTGACTGGGCTGGATAAACCTGTACAAGAATTTCTAGACGAGCAGTCAGAATTTCAGGAAATGTTCAACGATCTGACAACTTATTTACAGACTTGGTTGCCCAGATTTGAGGCGAATAATCGGAGTTACATGACGATAGCAGTGGGGTGTACTGGTGGGCAGCATCGCTCGGTGTATATTTGCCTGAAACTTTATCACTATTTCGCTCCCAGATGGGACAATGTTCAGATTAGGCATCGCGAATTGGGCAAGATTCAGGTAAAACAGGATAGCAACTCTGAATAGGCGCCTGATCTTCAGTGATTAGTGGAACAGTTACAATTCAAAACAAACTTGGCATGCACGCGAGGTCCGCCAATGCGTTTGTGCGCACCGCGTCAGCTTTCGCCTCTTCGATAACGGTTACCAACGAATACGCAACCGCAAACGGCAAAAGCATCATGTCGATGCTGCTCTTACAGGCAAGGAAGGGATCGAAGATCGAGTTGCAAATAGAGGGCGAGGATGAACAACAAGCCTTCGAAGCAATTGCCTCACTCATCAACAACAAGTTTGGCGAAGATGACTGAAAAAAATGAAACAACACAGTCCTCCGTTGTCCGCCTTCACGATCTGGTGGAGAGTGGTACCTACGACCAGATCCAAAGCCTAATGAATGTGCTTAAGCCACCTGACATAGCCCATTTATTGGCATCATCGCCGTCAAGACAAAGAACCATTATCTGGAACTTTTTCGATGAAGAACTACAAAGCGAAATTATCTCTTTTGTCGATGAAGAAATAGTCCCTGACCTCCTCGGAGGCAAGTCGGCGGAAGAAATTGTGCATGTCCTAGAACATGTCCCCGCCGATGATGATCTGACCGACATCCTGCAACAGCTACCTGATGCTCTTACACAGCAGGTGCTGCAATCAATGGATGCACAAGACCGGGCAAGGGTGGAAACCCTGCTCTCCTATCCTGAAGACACTGCCGGTGGCTTAATGGACACCGACACGATTTCTGTGCGGGCCAGGGTAACGATAGATGTTGTAATCCGCTACCTAAGACGTCATAACGAACTACCCAAAATGACCGACAACATTTTTGTTGTAAACGCCAAAGACGAATTCATCGGATTGTTACCCATTACAACGCTGCTGGTTTCTGACCCTGCGATGACTGTACGAGAGGCAATGAGCAAGGAAATAGAGCCCATTGCGGCATTACTGCCAGAGAACGAAGTCGCTGGCATATTTGAACGCTATGACCTGGTATCTGCACCAGTTGTTGATGATGATGGTAAGTTAATCGGACGAATTACCATTGATGATGTAGTCGATGTGATTATTGACGAAGCTGACCATTCGATATTAGGCATGGCAGGGTTGACCGAGGAAGAAGACGCCTTCGCTCCTATATTGAAAACGGCACGCGGTCGCGCCTTCTGGCTTGGCGCCAATCTAATCACTGCTTTTATCGCCTCTGCCGTCATCAACATTTTTGAAGAAACTATTGCCAAGGTAATCGCCCTCGCTATATTGATGCCTATCGTCGCCAGTATGGGTGGTGTCGCCGGGAGTCAGACGCTAACTCTGGTTATTCGCAATATGGCGCTGGGAAATCTGTATGAAAGCAATCAACGATGGCTCCTCAATCGTGAACTGGCTGTCGGCGCACTGAACGGTATTTTTTGGGCGCTGGTTGTTGCAGTAGTAGCGGCAATCATATTTCAGGACTATCTATTAGGGGTCATAATCGCCATCGCACTTGCAATCAATCTCATTGTGGCTGCGCTTGCCGGGACACTGATACCAAGCATCCTTAAATCCATGGGTATTGATCCTGCCATTGCGGGAACTGTGGTACTCACTACGGTAACGGACGTGGTTGGTTTTATGTCTTTTCTTGGGCTCGCTTCGATATTCTATGCATAAACTGGCTATTTCCCTATGACGGACAAGGAATCAGAACTACCTGGAAGGCCAACCGAAAACGGTGAACTTACCAGCAAGTCCCAGCGCAAAAAGGAGATGCGGGAATTAAGACTGTTGGGAGAAAAACTCGTACAGCTTAATGATGAACAACTCTCACCTCTTTCAAATGCAGCAATCATCAATGCTGTCCATGAATTTCGCAAGATCACCAAAGGTAACGCCCGAAAAAGGCAAATTCAGTACATTGGGAAACTGCTGCGAAGCCTCGAAATCGACGACATCAAAAAACTCGTTGATCGCTACGATGCCAGTAGCAAGACACACGCCCGACAGTTCCATCAACTGGAAAAGTGGCGGGAACAGTTAATCACAGGGGACTTTTCTGCGCTGGATGAAATAGCGGCAACCTATCCGGCGATGGATAGACAGCAATTAAAGCAGCTAACTCGAAAGGCAATCAAGGAGCGGCAGAAACTGACCGAGGAGCAGTTCACCGGAGCACCCATTCATTATCGCAAGCTATTCCAGCATCTAAAATCTCTCGCGGACTCCACCTGAAATTAAGGGGTCTGCCTCGTTGATTTCACATGGGCAGTTTTCGCTGCAGGTGGATTGGCATATTGGAGCGAATTTCATCCTGTCTGTCGAAATCTAGTTCGGCAACGATAATGTTTTCCCCTACTGTCGCTTGTGCCAGTATTTCTCCCCAGGGGCTAACGACCATGCTATGGCCATAGGTTTTTCTGCCAGAGTCGTGCTCACCTCCCTGGCATGCAGCGATAGTAAAACAAAAGTTTTCTATCGCCCGGCTGCGCATTAATACTTCAAAATGTGCCTTACCCGTTACCTCGGTAAAAGCAGAGGGAATCGAAAGACTCCTTGCCCCCAGCGAAAATAGCTTCCTGTAGAGTTCAGGGAACCTGATGTCATAACAGACACTCAAGCCAATCGGTTCAATAGGGCTATCCATACAAAGCAGGTCTTCTCCCGCTTCGAAAGTTTCAGACTCAAGGTAATGCTTGTGGTTGTCTGCAACATCGACATCGAACATATGCATTTTGTCGTAACGTCCGACTTCGTGTCCATGTTCGTCGTACACAAAGGAAGCGGCTCGTACCTGTGGTGGCGCGACCTTACTACCATCAGGACGTGTGGTGGTAGGCAGTGTACCTGCAAAGATCCAGCACTCACTCATCCTGGAAAGTCGAGACAAACAAATTCGAATAGGCCCTGTTGATTTTTCTTCGGCCATACCGATTAGCCGTGGATTTGCATTGGCCAGTGCCGCAAAATTTTCCGGCAGGAATATGGCCTGCACATTTTCACTTGCAGCCTGCACGACCATATTTGAAACTGTTGCAAGGTTTGACTCGACGTCCATGCTGCTGACCATTTGCAGTACCGCGATGCGACGTTTCACCGTGAGAGCCTTTTATTCTCCGGAATTTTCATCGGTACTTTCACCAGAGCTCTCGGCCTCTCTGACTGAGTCGTCAAAGATAGTAATAAGCTGGATATCAGGGTCATCTATGGTGCCACCAATCTGGTATTTCGCGCTGCTTAATTGATCGATTTGGTTTTTCAACACTTTCTGGGCGAGAAATACAGTCGCCCCAGCCAAAGGGCCTGTGGCAATGACACTGTATGCAGCGTACCAGGGAAGGTTTTTCCCTAACGGTAATGTCACAATCATGTCGTTGTCCAGCTTTCTGGTTAACAGATTGACGGTGCCGCCGACCTTGAAGTTACTGCCGGGAGCTTCAATTACTATCGGTTCTGAAATATAAAAAATGCCCTTATCAAAGACTACCGTGCCTTTCAACTTATCAAAACTATATCCTTTACTGACCACATCAGAAAAATCGAACATGAATCTCTTGCCCAACTGATTGAAGTCAAATATACCCAACAATTTGAGTGCAGCAGTACCCGAATCAGCCTGAACGAACCGTCCCTTACCTCCCTTGATTTCCACCGGACCTTCCACACGATCCAGGTCAACCATTGCCGGAGAACCTGCCCATTTTATTCTGGAAACAAATTTGAAGTCCTCTCCTTCAATACTGGAGGCAAATCCCCAGTTTTCCAGAGCAGAGCCCAGGTCATCTGTTACAACTACACCTTCAAATTCGGAAGAATGAACACCATCGAAATAAGTCCAATGTGCACGAGAAGGCTCGATGATCGACAACCCCTTTACCTGCGCCGTTATATTTTCCATCGTCGCCCCGTTATCCCCGGGTCGAAAATCGAACTTCCAGCTTCCATAGTTTTCTCCATCAACAAGAAGTTCTGAGGTAGAGAAGTCGATCGCGACTATCTCTTGAGGATTCGTGTCTGAAAACGGGTCTTCAGCGCCATTACCGTCTTCCTCAAAGAATCTAAGGTAATCCAGTTGCACTTTGACGGGTTGATTTTCTTCATCTCCGATACGCACTGTGCCTGCAAGATTTCCGTTCTTAAGCTCAGCCCGCCATCCAGTTTCTGCGCGAGTGATTCTCAATTTTGTATCAGGAAGTTCCAACGAAAAAATATCGAGTAACGCAACATCAAGAACAATATCGTCTAGTGAACGCGCCATTTCAGAAGCAATTGATATATCCGACACACGATCAAGTGTTTCAATTAAATCGTCCCATTCTTCATAGTTTATGTGCTCAATGGTGCCTGTTACTTTCACCTTATCGTAACTAACTGCACCTAATGTCCCCCCGCCAAAATGCAGCCTTCCACCAGTGACTATGCCATCCCGTACTTGAAACGCACTTTCTATTTTATCGCCGACGGAGATATTCACTCGAAATCCAAAATCCAGGAACACCTGGCGGTAATAGAATTCCATTTGTGTTGCGGGGAACAGTTTTTGCATCGGTGGCGGCATATCTATCACAATCCCTTGCAAGGTTGAAGTCGCTTCAACATAGCTCCTGTCACCGGCTCCGCCATAAGGAATATGGATTGCAGCCTTATAGGCCAACAAACCGTTCGCTCTTGTTAGCAGCGTTTGATCTGACCAACTGTATAAATCCTTTACGTCAACCCTGCCATTGACTTTGACGGTGATCTCTCCAGATTTACCTTCAACAAGGCTATGGATACTTCCGGACACAGGTTCGCCAAATAACATCGCATTAAATTTGCTTGAAGTTAAACCCGTCTTTGTTTCATATTTAACATCACCATCTATTGCGATCATAGACAAATCGAACTGCGGCATTGTCAGGTTGTTATTCTTTAGTGTAATCGTGACATCAGAATAAGGTTCTTCACCACTTCGGGGACCTATAGGTATTTCAAGATGAGCAACGGTATCCATGATACCGGTGCCGCTCCAACTTTCTGCCATTTGACCCGTGGTCTCTGCAAGTGGGGTTTCGTTCAAGATTCGAATACCATCTGACAAGGGACCTTTTAACCTTCCCTGTACAACGACCGTATCAACTTTACCGTCAGATGGTATTGGTACATTAACTGTCGCACCAACAATGCGACTGGTCAGCATGGTGCCGACTACGTCACCAGAAGATATACCTTGGTTATTAACATATATTGTTGCATCAAGATCAGAGACACTCGGCCAGCTCTCGGCATAGTCGAGTATCGCGTCTTCAACTCTAAAAAATATTTCGTGAACTTTTCTGGATGACGGAGCTTTCCTATATAAAGAACCGTGAAAAACCATTCCGGATTCAGTGCTCCGACCACCCAATACAGATTTTGCCAGCCAGGACACAAGATCTGGTGATAGTGTTTTTGGGAGGTATCTATTTGCGTCCAGTAAATCTACATTGTTGATACCAAGCATCAAACCCCAGGTTTGGTTCTCGCGAGCAGGGGGAAGGTTGGCATGCATCTTTCCATAAACTGACAAGTTCCCGTTGATCATTTCGATCATGCTTGAGTTGAGCTGGAACACTCCATCATGATAACGATAATTCAGCCTGCCCCTGGTTGACTCGAAAGGCCATGCAGATGGAAACATAGAGGCGAAATGTAAATCGTATTCCTTGTTGTTTACGTCGATATAGCCTCGATCCGGACGCAGGGAGGCGAATCCATTCAGAGCGCTAATGGCAGGAACGCCCAGATAGGCGTCGATAGTTGCGTCCCGGATATAGGCTGTTAGCTTCAAATCAGGCGCGGCAGCGGAAAAATCCGCGTAAAATGTAGTTGCTTCCAAACGCCCTCGCGGATTCGCTACGGATAAAGCTGTTAACGCCCGTTCCGGAATCAAGGCAATTGGTCTGTTCAGGGCGAGCAAGGAACTGTGGAGTTTTAACAGGTCCAGAGTTGGAATGTTTCCACCCACGACGTAGGTGTCCCCGGTTTTCTCGACGACCAGGTTCAGGTCAAGCCAAGAAAACGATTTATTCTCTACCTCTATATTAATATTAGGGAAGAAAACCTGAAATCCCTCATCCACTGAGGAGCTTAACATCACGAATCTTATATCAATATGATCGAGTAAATTCAGATGGTGACTTTCATCCGCAAGCTTTACTTCATCGGAGTTGAGTGTACCTGACAGCCTGAACTCATGGTGTGCGTATTCCAGCCAGAATTCTGCCTGAATGTCCGCTGAGGCCAATTTATACTGCCGAATCCTGATTTCCGGCAGAAAATCAGTAACAGATATTTGAGACACATTTAGGTAGAGGTTCGCTTCAAAATTTTCAGCGATCCTCAGGTCTCCTTCGTATTCGCCCATCAAATGAATTCTCTCGACTTCACCCTCGCCGGATACCTTTTTTACCAGCAACGGCAGAGATACGGTCCTGGTATCTCCGTCCCTGATAATTTTCAGAGGATAATCTTCTTCACTACTTAGCTGGTAAGAGGATTTTTGACCTTCAAGGCGAAGCTCAAGATTCTTGACAGTAACTTCTTCAAGGTGTGGTGTTGAATCGAGGATCAACTGAAAATCGAACGGCTTATCACTTGACGGTAACCCACGTACCCGCCATGAGCCGTCGTCTTCCTCTACAAGAGTCAACCTTGCCCCGTCAATATCGATCTCAGTCAGAACCGGATTTGTCTCAAACAAACTGAAAAAGGTGCTGATGCGAATTGAAACATGATCGAGGACAACGGCAGGCTCTGAAAGGGACCCTATAATCAGGTTATCTACACTGATTGCGGGATCAAAATATCGCCAGCTTCCTTGCAGGCGCCCTATACTTACTTCTGAGTTAAGCGACGCCGCGAGAAAGGCGCTCAGGTTTTCCTTGTAGTACCCAGCGGCACTGACTGCAATACGCCCTATACTGACATAGAACGCGACAAGGATCAGGCCACTGAATACAATGAATGTAAGTCCGCGAATGGCAACCCTCTGTAGGCTGACGGCTCTTTTTGTGAACTTGCGTACCATGATAATGGGGTTCCTATCTTTTCCCATTTGAAGTTAAAACCACATCGAATTGTTCCTGGCTGTAGCTGGCTTCAACCTGGAATCTAATCTGCGTCCCCAGGGCGCTGGAGAGTTCACTGACGCAGACTGCGTCTTCATCCAATAATCTGTCCACCACCGACTGTGACGCCATAATCAGGCATCCGTTTTCCCTGAAATCACGTGCGTTTCGCTGGATTTCCCTGAAGATTTCCAGGCAAACACTCTCCGCGGTTTTAATGAAGCCCCGGCCACTACAAGTTGCACAAGGTTCACACATCATTTTCAACAAACTTTCATGAGTACGTTTACGAGTCATCTCCACAAGACCCAAATCTGAAATTTCCGTTATTCTCCACTTGACACGATCAGACAGCTGGCCTTTTTCCAACGTCCTCAGCACCTGCCTTTTATGCTCTTCATTTACCATATCGATGAAATCTATAATAACAATGCCACCAATGTTCCTGAGTCGCAGTTGACGTGGAATAGCTGCTGCGGCCTCCAGGTTTGTCCTGTAAATAGTTTCTTCCAGATCCTTACGACCGACATAAGCGCCGGTGTTTATGTCGACAGTAGTCATTGCCTCGGTCTGGTCAACAACCAGGTAACCCCCGGACTTGAGCGGGACGTTCCGATCGAGTGCGTTCTCAATCTGATCTTCAAGATTGTGGTCATCAAATAGTGCAACATTGTTTGAGACCAGTTCCAGGCAATTCACCTTGTCTGGAATAAAGTCCTCCAGAAAAAGCTTCAAAACTGAAAATGTGTCTGAATTATCTACCAGGATTCTTTGGGTATGCTGGCTGATTATGTCTCTCATCACCCGCAACGCCAGAGGCAAGTCCTCATGCACCAGTGATTGAGCCTTTGATGTTTTTCCATCCTGAACAATGGCAGTCCACCTGGCGCGCAATAAATCGGCATCTTTACTGATCTCCTCTTCCGAGACACCCTCAGAGGCTGTACGCACAATAAATCCATCCCCTTTATCGGGGTCCTGTATCAGTTCCAACAAGCCTCTAAGACGGGAACGTTCCTCTTCATCCTCGATTCTCTGTGAGATGCCAACATGATTTGTATCCGGCAGGTAGACAAGATATCTGGAGGCAAGAGAAATGTTGCCGGTTATCCGTGCGCCTTTTGTACCGATGGGTTCTTTTGTCACCTGCACCAGCAATTCCTGTCCATCATGAAGAACTTCCACAATCGGTGGGAACTGGTAGTTCGGACCCCGCTCCTCCATTATTGCCTCATGAGAATCAATCAGGTCAGTGATATGCATGAACGCAGCTTTTTCCTGGCCTATGGCAACGAAAGCACTTTGCATACCCGGTAGTATACGGACCACCTTCCCATGGTAGATGTTTCCCACAGTTCCACGGTCCTGAAAACGTTCGATAAATATCTCTTGTAGAAGACTTTTCTCAACGACCGCCACACGCGATTCATGTGATGAAATATTAATAATAATTTCTTCAGCCATGCTGAGTTACTTCCCTTTGAAATATTGATTCTTCTGCACTCAATGGAAGGCACTCAACTCCGAATTTCATGAGCAGCGCCAATGTCTCAGTCAGTGGCAAACCGACAACATTGCTGTAACTGCCGCTAAGTTTCTCGACAAAAATAGATGCCAATCCCTGAATTCCATACGCCCCGGCTTTGTCTTTTGGTTCACCCGTCATCCAATATCTAGTGCATTCTTCATGGCTTAGAGTTCTAAATTGGACGTTCGTTTCAACCAGTGTAGTCTCTACCTTGCTTTGGCATTGTACCGATACCGAAGTAACAACCTGATGGGTGGTTCCAGACAATCGTTGCAACATTGTTATGGCATCAGATTTGTCCTTTGGCTTTCCGAGGATGTCACCATCGATGACGACAACAGTGTCCGCAGCCAATACTATTTTTTCGCTCAAGGCTGTTTTTTCGCTCAAGGCTGTTTTTTGGTTCTCAAAAAGAGCCGCGACGGAACCGGCTTTTTGCCTGGACATTCGCGCAACATAGTCCAAGGGCAACTCATTTTCATGAACAGCTTCGTCCACGTCTGGAATTACTACCTGGTAGTCCAAACCTACCTGCGAAAGCAGTTGCGCCCGGCGTGGTGAACTTGATGCAAGAATAAGCTCCGGCATCTTCAACCCTCACTCACGTAAGTAGCAGCTTTCAATGTATTAGGTGCTGTATGATCAACCATCTGGCTCCATCTCTCGATGCCTGATCTGGAAAGAAGTTCAAGAAACTCTAATTCACATCAAAACGGCGCCGTAAATAACGTAGCAGCAGAAACACCCAGGGCCAAAGCAAAGCACTCATTACAGATGCCAGCAAATACCAGATGTTCCACTCTGTGAGTCCTGCAATACTCTCTATCCAGAAATTAATTAGCTGATTCAATCCGACGGTTGCGAATACGATCATGCTCTGTTGCCATACAGAAAACATCCGTAGCCTCTGGTATAGGCTTGTCGCAATGTAGGCAACGACAATAAAAGCGACGGCGTGCTGTCCTAACAGACTTCCTAACAGTACATCGCTAAGCAAACCAACGCACCAGGCGATTGCTATGCCAATTCGCTGTGGCAAAGCAATCACCCAATAAATTAGTACAAGTACAATCCATTCCGGCCGCAAATATCCCAGCGTTGCGGGTACAAAATCCGGTAGCGGGATAATAGCCAACACCATCGCTGCTACAAAGGTGACGGCAATAACCCATAGACCATTCGTTCTGGTATCAGCCACCGCTTCCATTTCGCCTCGCTTCAGGCGTTCTCGCCAATTTTTCTTCTGTAAACACCAGAAGCACATGTCTGCTCCTGTCCAACAGTGCACTGGGTACCGCTGTCACCAGCGCAAACGGGCGACCCGGGTCATGTTCTACCTTGTTCACGACGCCTACGGGATAGCCAACCGGAAATCTGTTACCCAATCCAGAACTTACTAACAAATCACCAGGTCGAATATCAGCAGTGTCCTGAACATGCATCAATTCCAATTGATTCGTCACTCCCGTCCCCTGGGCGATCAATCTTAGATTACTACGGGAAACCTGTACCGGAACTGAATGTGAATGATCGCTGATCAGTAATACACGACTGGTGAAATAACTTAACGATATCACCTGTCCCATCAGTCCCTGGGCATCAAGCAGAGGTTGACCTACAAACACGCCGTCACCACTACCCTTATCGATGATGATTTCATGTTTTTCCGGGTCGGGATCCACACCAATGAGTTCGGCTACGAGGACGTTGTCCTGAAGTTTTGCCGCAGAACCGAGCAGATCTCGTAAACGGTTATTTTCGGCCGTCAAGGCCGCCATTTTTTCAGTCTTTGCTTTTAAGAGCGTACGCTCTTGCTCGAGAATCTCGATGTAGTTTCGCATTTCATTCCGGGAGCTGAATATTTCCCTTATCTCTCTTGCCTCCCTACCGGGGATATCAGCAGCCACCAGAACCGGAGTAACTACGATAGTAAGCCCCGCACGAATGTCATCAAGATAGCCGGATAAATGATCAACCATGATGAGCGCAAAAGACAAAATGCAAAATCCAAGCATCTTGTATCCAGTGGTTGTTTCTTCCAGAAATAGAGATTTAATATTGACTGGCCTGGTTCGTTACTATTAGGGAGCCCCTACCTCATACTCTTTGCTCTCAGCTATTGGATTGATAGCAGATCGCTGTAGCCTCTGTCATCCATTATTTCGAGTGCTTTGCCACCGCCCCGGCAAACACAGGTCAACGGGTCTTCTGCGACGATAACCGGTAGTCCCGTTTCGTGCGATAGTAATCGGTCTATCCCCCTTAGGAGAGATCCGCCGCCTGTCAGTACCAGCCCACTTTCAGCAATATCTGATGCCAGTTCCGGTGGTGTTTGTTCCAGCGCACCTTTAACAGCCTGTACAATGACTGATAAGGGTTCTTGCAATGCCTCAAGTATCTCATTGCTGTTTAGAGTAAAACTCCTCGGAACTCCTTCTGCAAGGTTACGACCCCTTACATCAATTTCACGTACTTCATCGCATGGAAACGCAGTGCCGATTTCCTCTTTAATTTTTTCAGCCGTTGCATCGCCAATCAGGCTACCCTGAGTCCGCCTTACGTATGCTGTGATCGCCTCATCAAACCTGTCACCGCCAACACGGATCGATTGAGCATAAACGACTCCATTTAGCGAAATGATTGCTATCTCCGTAGTGCCACCGCCAACATCGACTACCATTGTTCCAACAGCTTCATGAACCGGTAGCCCAGCTCCAATAGCAGCCGCCATGGGTTCTTCAATCAACCTGACATCCCGTGCACCGGCACTTACCACCGATTCTCTTATGGCGCGCCGCTCAACTTCGGTAGATTGACAGGGAACGCTGACAAGCACACGGGGACTTGGTCTGATGAAACTTTTCTCGTGAACCTTCTTAATAAAGTGTTGCAGCATTTTTTCCGTCACCTGAAAATCAGCAATAACACCATCTTTAAGAGGCCTGATGGCGGTAATATTGCCAGGCGTACGTCCGAGCATTCGCTTGGCATCAACACCGACTGCGGCAATACTTTTTTGGTTGTTCCTGTTACTTCGGATGGCAACAACTGAGGGTTCGTCCAATACAATCCCCTGCTCACGAACATAGATCAGCGTATTCGCTGTACCGAGGTCTATTGACAGGTCGTTGGAAAATAAACCACGCAATTTCTTAAACATGCGCGGCCTCGCCATTCATCATCGGGAAGTAATCCCACTGGGCACTAGGCATAGTCGTAGAAGATCAATTATTTAGTTTCAAAAACATTCGTAACTCTATCATTTACTAGGGTTTTTATACAGGTTATTAGATGTAAGCTACATATATGCCAGAGACCTTCATTTTCGGCTCCTGATTGCCTCACTTATGAGAAAATCACCTGCCAGATGTGTAGGAAAGGAAAACCATTTCTATTGCAGAACCAATCAAACCTTATTAGCATTCGTCGCCTTTAGCCTGCCTATTTCAAGAAGGCGGCAGACACTGAACTAAACAAATCAATTCGGAGTGGTGTATTGAAAGTCACTAGAGAGGTTGTTGAGAAAATTGCCGAACTAGCCCAACTACAAATCTCAGAGGATGACTTCGATGTCGTCATGGAGAATATGGGTAGGATTCTCGACCTGGTTGAAGAAATGAAGTCTGTAGATACCACTGGTGTGGAACCCATGGCCAAACCACTGGACGCTACACAAAAA
>JAPUGI010000018.1 GCA_027292925.1 Gammaproteobacteria bacterium | reverse complement strand
TCTCCTCGCCAGACTGACTACACACGAAAATAGGCAAACAATCCGCAACCAATATCGCCAGCACCACGCCGGTTTCCTTCGTAAAGCTTCCATCTGCATCGACCATATCAGTCATCCCGGCGTCCACTTGAATAACGTAATTGGAATGAACCTGGTTTAACCACACCGGTGTGGATGGGAGTTCTATTTTTTTTGACAGCAAGTTGCGATTGACCTCTACGGCTTCACATTTATCACCGACATGAGCCGCCAGATTCAATCCGCTGTAGGGAGGTTCGCTGACGCCGCCTTTTCTAGTTGTAACGAACGCCCTGACTGAAGCAGGAGCAGGCCAGTCTGCCTGTTGTAGTTCAATCATTCCTGCCGCTCTCGGTGGTATCCAGGGCATTGAGCAGGAATTTCAAATCACTCGGAATAGCACTTGAAAAAGTGACTTGTTGCCCGCTTCCTGGATGCAGGAATGATAGTTCCTTCGCGTGTAGAGCCGGTCGATTAAATTCTTTCAGGCGAACGGCAAGCTCCTCCCCGCCAATTTTCGGCGTTCTAAAATACCCGCCATAGGTTGGATCACCCACCAGGGGAAAACCAAGATGCTGCATATGAACCCTGATCTGGTGGGTACGGCCCGTTTCAAGCGAGAATTGCATATGGGCGTGTGCGATGAAAGAACGTAGTACGCGGTATCCTGTAATCGCTTCCTTGCCGCCAACACGAACAGCCATACGCGTTCTATGAACCGGGTGCCTGCTGATGGCTGCATCCACTACTCCATCTGCATCGGGGATCCCATACACAATAGCTTCATAAAGCCTTTTTACCTTGCGCGACTGTAGTTGCTGGACCAGGCTCGTCTGGCTGGCCAATGTCTTGGCTACCACCATTAGTCCGGTGGTGTCCTTATCCAGCCGATGCACGATTCCGGCTCTGGGAATCTCATTCAGGTGTAAAGAGTGATGAAGCAGTGCATTCAACAAAGTGCCTTGATCATTCCCTGCACCAGGATGCACGACCAGTCCAGCCGCTTTGTTAATCACCAGGATCGATTCATCCTCAAACACGACCTTCAGGGGTATGTTTTCTGCTTTATCTTCAATTGTGCCTGCAATGGCATCAATTACAATCAGTTCGCCACCAGAAACTCTATCTTTTGATCTCCCAGCGCGTCCATCAACAACCAACTCACCAGATTTTATCCAGGTCTGCAACCTCGATCTTGAATATTGTGGGAACAGCGCGGCTACAACCTGATCTAAGCGGTCGTAGGCCATCTCTTTCGGGATAAAACCCCGATGCTGGATTCTTGATGTCATGCTAGGGAACAGAAGACAACTTGGGTCTTTATAGAGGCTATGGTTAAATAGTCCGGTTTTCAAGTCCCGTTACTAATTAAGATTGTCATGCCAAAATTCAATTACATCTTATTGACCGGTGTCTTTTTTTTTCTGTCAGCTTGCAACAGCGACAAAACAGACGATATAGAGTCAACAGAACTAGCGTACTATGAATCTGCCCAGAGCAGCCTGAGATCAAACAATTACGCGAATGCTGTCTCGAAATTACAATTCCTCGAAGCCAGATTTCCTTTCGGCCGATATGCTCAGCAGGCACAGCTAGAGATTATCTATGCCTATTACCGCAGCGCACAGCCAGAAGCGGCCAGGGCAGCAGCGGATCGCTTTATTCGCCTGCATCCTCGTCATCCAAATGTAGATTACGCTTATTACCTCAAGGGACTGGCGTCTTTCGATGAAGATGAAAACTTTCTGGCGAGGCTGTTTCCCATGGATCCTTCAACCAGGGATCCTGGTGCCGCACGAGATTCTTTCAACGACTTTGACCAGCTGATCAGGCGTTTCCCAAATAGCGAATACGCGCCTGATGCACAAAAGCGCATGCAATACTTAAGAAATCTGTTAGCAGCATCAGAAATAAATGTTGCACGCTACTACATACATCGAGGTGCATATGTTGCTGCTGCTAATCGTGGAAGATACGTATTCGAAAATCTTCAGGGGACCGCCGCCGTACCCGATGCCCTGGCTGTCATGGTTGAGGCATATCAGTTGCTAGGCATGGAAGACCTCGCTAACGACGCATTACTGGTGCTCTCTGCTAACTTCCCGGAGCACGATTCACTGGATAGTAACGGACAGTTCCGTTCAAACAAATCGGTTAAGAGCTCAGGCAAATCCTGGCTTAACATTATTACTTTTGGCTTGATGGGATAGTATCGGGTGTCCAGCTCCATCAGCTCTTTGGAAGCTTCCGGGTCTCGAACCAGGAATGAAACCGATGATCTTTCGCTAGAGGAACAACAGAGTTCACAACGCTCAACCATCCTGCGCGTCTACAACTATTACCGCATAGTGCTCTCGTTCCTGTTTCTTTTCCTTTTCCTGGACCCAAATTTCCAGAGATTCGTTGGTAGCGTGAATCCCGATTTGTTCCAGCGTACAATTATATTCTACATCAGCATCAACGTACTCATCGGTCTGGCCACACTTTTTATCCGTGTGGAAATTCTATCTAGAACCGCCCCCTCACTGATCATCCTTGTCGGCGATATTGTCTGTTTAACCTTGTTGATGTCTACCAGTGGCGGCGTTAGTTCTGGTCTGGCTAATTTTCTTATTTTCACGCTGGCATTTGGCGGAGGCCTGATTCATGGTCGCGTGTCAACGGTACTACCCGCAATTGCGTTCATACTGACGATCTACGATGAGTTCTACCTGTTCTTCCTTGACGAAAATACCCTACGGAGTTTCTTCCAGGCAGGCATTCTCGGGATTGTCTACTTCGCCGCCAATATTCTGTTCCAAACACTTTCCCGGCAACTACGGACGCGGGAAACTGAAGTTCACACATTGGAACAAATCAACCAACTTGTCATCGAACGTATGCGCGTGGGTGTAGTTGTCATTGCTGATAGCGAACAACCCAGGTTGATCAACCATGCTGCCGTACAAATGTTACAAAACCCGGGGGATAAATTGTCACCGAGAGGACATCTACCGGAGATTTTGTTGGACAAGCTGGCTGAATGGAGACAGGACACATCACCCGAAGTAGCAAAATTCACTGTTTTTGAGACCGGTCCAGAGCTTTTAGCTAATTTTTCCCTGCTAAACGCACCATCATCTGAATCAGATACACTTGTTTTTATCGAAGACAGCACCGTTGTGCAAAAACGGGCCCAGCAATTCAAACTAGCCTCTCTTGGCCGGTTATCAGCCAGCATCGCCCACGAGATAAGGAATCCACTCGGTGCAATAAGCCACGCTGCCCAACTGTTGGAAGAATCTGACAACCTCAATAAGGGGGATCAACGGCTAAGCGAAATCATTCAAAGCCATACTGTGAGAATGAACGGTGTAATTGAGAACGTGCTACAGATGTCCAGCAGACAGATAGCAGAACCCCGAAGTATTGTGCTCCACGAATGGATGGACAAGTTCCTGGAAGAGTTTTCAGCAGGTGTCCCGGATAAACTCGACATTGAAACTGTATTTTTATCTGAACCGATTATCATCGATGTCGATCCCCTGCACCTGTCTCAAGTTCTTGGAAATCTCTGGCAGAACGGACTACGATATAGTGCAAAGCACACTGGAGAGCACAAACTTAAAGTTGTAGGCGGCATTGATGTCAATTCACGACACGCTTACCTTGAAGTAATCGACTACGGAACGGGGGTAGACACGGATCTTGTTCCAAATTTGTTTGAACCATTTTACACGACGGAATCAACTGGTACGGGACTCGGCCTTTACTTGTCAAAAGAACTTTGCGAAGCGAATGACGCGAGATTGAGTTATTCAAAAGCTGTTACCGGTGGAAGTTGTTTTAAGATAATTTTCCTGGCGTAACCATAGCGAAAAGTGGGAATTTCATGCACAAAAAAAACGCGCTAATCGTTGATGACGAACCCGACATTAGGGAGCTTCTTGAAATCACACTTGGTCGAATGAACATCGGTACGCTGAGTGCTGCTGATCTAACATCGGCAAAAACGATGCTCGTGGAGCACGAGTTTGATTTCTGTTTGACAGATATGAATCTGCCAGATGGTAACGGAATTGAACTGGTGCAATATATACAGAACGAGTTTCCACATCTACCAGTAGCGATGATAACCGCACACGGTAGTATGGAATCTGCAGTCGAAGCATTGAAAGCCGGAGCATTTGACTTCGTTTCAAAGCCTGTCAATCTCGAATTACTACGCCACCTGGTAGACACTGCACTGAACTTAAAACCCCTCGAGGCAAAGGGGGATGAGACAGAAATTGCATCACCTACTTTGTTGGGTGAAGCGCAAGTGATGAAGAATTTGCGCAAACAAATCATGAAACTTGCAAGAAGCCAGGCACCTGTATACATCAGTGGTGAATCTGGCAGTGGTAAAGAGTTAGTCGCAAAACTGTTACACGAAGAAGGTCCCCACAGTGATGCACCCTTTATTCCGGTCAACTGCGGCGCAATCCCAAGTGAACTTATGGAAAGCGAATTCTTCGGGCACACCAAAGGCAGCTTTACAGGTGCAGTTTCTGACAAGGAAGGATTGTTCCAGGCCGCGAACGGCGGAACCTTGTTCCTGGATGAAGTGGCCGACCTGCCCCTCCCCATGCAAGTGAAATTGCTAAGAGGTATCCAGGAGAAGGCTATCCGTCCTATTGGTGGGCAAAATGAAATACCGGTGGACGTTCGTATCCTGAGCGCTACACACAAGGATCTTGCGATGGAAGTTGAAAATGGTGACTTTCGCCAGGACCTTTTCTACCGCATTAATGTGATAGAACTCAAGGTCACAAGCCTGAGAGAACGCAGAGATGATATACCTGCCCTGGCAGCAGATTTATTGACTCGAATCGCCGATGAATACCAAATAGCAAAACCCGAACTCAGCAATGACGCAATTTCTTCACTACAGGCCTATCATTTCCCGGGAAACGTGAGGGAACTTCAGAACATCCTTGAGCGAGCCATGACACTTTGTGAAAATGATGTTATCTCTATTGCTGACCTGGGCCTTACAAGCATCGGGGAACATTCCGCCGGTGAAGCGAAGGCCCTGGACCCGGAAACAGGGGATGAAGAAACTAACGATGAAAATAAAGCCGCTGCAGTCGGTTCGTTGCCGGAAGATACCGATTCACTGGAATCTTACCTTGAAGATATCGAGAAGAATGTGATTGTTGAAACGCTGGAAGCAACTCGCTGGAACAAAACTGCCGCCGCAAAAAAGCTCGGCATCACTTTTCGCGCACTTCGATACAAGCTGAAAAAGTTGAACCTGGACTAGGAGCCCCGGATCAGACCCCAACAAATATCATCTTAGGCGCACAACAAACGCCAGTCATCTCTCACGACTGAAAATATCGATCAAGCCTATGCTCCATCAATCAAGGAGGAGCATCGGCGATGGCACGAAAACAAGAAGGGTTTACATTAATCGAAGCGTTAATCGCACTGGCCATCAGCGCTATCTTGTTGGACACCCTGGTGCCATCCATGACCCATATGCTCCGTCGCAGCCAGGCAACTGCCGCTCATAACTGGCTTGTGGGCTCGATTATGTTTGCCCGGCAAACCGCCATTTCCTACGGTTCCCTTGTAACGCTATGTCCTAGTTTTGATGGAAATAAATGCGGCGGGAACTGGCATGACGGCACTATTGTTTTTATCGACCGAAACAGGAATGCACGAGTTGACCCGAAAGACGTCATCATAAAGCGCTTTCATTTCCCAATAGAAGGCGCAACCATTACCTGGCGCTCATTCAGGAATCGCCGTTACCTGCAACTAACGAGTATGGGCTACACGAACTTTCAAAATGGCAACTTTGTCTATTGCTCTGCAGATCAGGATCCGAGATATCGAAGACAAATTGTCATCAACATGTCGGGGCGGGCACGTTCCGTTCACGATGTTGACAAGGATGGAATCGTCGAGGATAGGCGTGGTAAATACCTGCGCTGTTAACCAGGCTCCTAACTTCCGACCAGCGCAGTGGATGATAGTTGTTCGAGTAATACAACATAACGACTGACACCCGTATCGGCAAAGCGCACCTTAACTTTCATGCCCACATAGAGCATCTCGAATGAACCATAGCCAACATTGTAAAGCTTGACCTCCGATGAATTGCCGTAAATCGGGCTACCAAAATAGTAGGTGAAGCCACCAATTCTCGCTTCCCTCGCGGCCAGATCAATTGACCTGATTTCGCCAGTCGTTTCCACAGTGTAAATCCGGTTAGGCCTTGGAAAATCTTCAGCTACGGCCAAAGATGGAAGAACAACCAATCCCAATAACAACCATCTAGCTAGTTCCTGTCCGGAAATAGACAAAATTGGACCATCGTCAGCGCACTTTGAAAATGTTAGGTAATGAACACAGCGACTTACGAAGGAACTGGCCCCCTTGAGGCCTGAATCTGGACTAGAACTAGCAATTCTGTTGGTTAACATAGCAGACTCCTATTGCACCGAATCCAAACGTTTCCAGGATAATCTTCCCGTGTTGACGCCACCTGAAGTATCGGTAAGCTGTAATTGCAGAGTTTGGTCACTTAATTGCGTAACACGGTTTCCGCCAAAGAA
>JAPUGI010000179.1 GCA_027292925.1 Gammaproteobacteria bacterium | reverse complement strand
TTCTTCTCAACCGTGACTCCCGGCCAGTTGCCGACTCTCTGGTGAGCCCCGGTTAATTTATTGAAAAGTGTGGTTTTACCGCAATTGGGATTACCAACGAGGGCAATGGTAAAGCCCTCCTTCATTACCCGCTCACCTCTTCAACCCGAATTAACCGTGCCTCCTGCTTGCGAACACTCAGCAACGCGTTTCCTACCTTAACCTGCATGGGATCCCCCATCGGAGCAAACCGAAGAACATGTACTTCCACGCCAGGAAACAGTCCGAGCGCGTACAAACGACTTTGAATCTCAAGATGACCGTCAGCCGCATTCAGGATGCGGCAACTACCTGCCGGTGCCATTTCGGCCAATGTCATCCTAGTGGTCCTTTTTATTGTAAATGAGAATTATTATCATTTGCAACAAAAATGTAAAGTACTGATTTAAAAGCTATAGTTCTTTCGCCTACACCTGGCCTACCGACCGACTACTGGCCATAATTATGATGATTTTTCCAACCTCCAGGCCTTTTTCGTTCAGTCATCTGACTGGCCTGTTGTCCCTCGTGACCAGCAACGCCCTGGCTCGCTGGCCCCGGGCAACCTACCTGATGAATAGTGATGTAGCCTGGAGGTTACCGGGTCCCAAACCAGAAGACGACTGCGCGACATTGAAGTATACGACCCGGAACTTGATAGAAACTGAAGATGGAATTTTTGCCAGTTACTGTATCGGCTTAATTGACCCGCCGCTAGGTGTGGGCTCGATTGAACCCGTCGGAACAAGGCCTGCTTTCAGGAGAATGGGGCTTGGTCAGCAGGTCAACTACGAAGGACTCCATCGTATGAAAGAAAAAGGTATGCATAGCGCGAAGATTGGAACCGCAGGATTCAATGATCCTGCTTTTGGACTGTACTCATCCTGCGGCTTTGATTTGATCGACAGGGAACGGACTTATACTAAAAGCCTATAGCTAGTTACGTTAATCTCACTAATGAATTTCCGGACATGAACTAGCGATGTCATTCTGCAAAAGCAAGAAGCCTATCGGGGTTTCGCATGACGTAGATGCGGTAAATCTTATCGTCTTTCAATTCAAATGTGGTGACGCTACTCAATCGACCTCCTTCGTATGTCAACATACCCCATTGTTGGTTAGTGAGAACCCATTTTACATCTAGCTGTTCCTCCGCCTTGTTGATTAGATGAGTAAATACCGTCGTAACCATCTCATGCCCAACCAACGGAACGAGCGCGGCAGAAGCGCGCCCACCCCCATCAGTGTAGGCCACCACATCTTCGCACAACATACTTTTTAGGACTTCCGTTTTCCCAGATTGTGCAGCAACAAGAAAAGCGTTCACCAGCGGCATCACATTCTCGTTGGTTTGAGGCATTTCCCCAACCGATAACATCACTTTTTTCGCACGCCGAAGTAGCTGTCTCGAATAACAAGCAGAAATTTGTAACATTTCTGCAATATCGATGTGTGCGACATCGAAAGCTTCCCGCAAAATGAACACAGCACGCTCAAGTGGGTTCAACTTTTCCAGAACCACCATAAACGCCATGCTGATCGACTCCAGTGTTACCACGTCTTCTTCAGGACCCGGCTCCGTCGGTATGGGATCAGGGAGCCAGGGTCCCTTATAATTCAACTTTTCGACTTTTCTTTTTCGCAGCTTGTCGATGCAAAGTCTGGAAACTACACTGGTTAGAAAAGCAGCCGGATTGTCGATAGAACGCAAGTGTGTTTTAGACCACCTGAGATAGGCGTCCTGCATAACATCTTCACTATCACAGACCGAGCCCAGCATTCTGTAGGCGACACCATAAAGCAGATCTTGCTGTTGCTCGAATTCCCTGAGGTGGGGCTTTATTTCCAAGGTGAATTAATATCCAAGTGAAGAATTTCTGCATACAGCTTACCGAAATCGTCCTCTAGCTGATTGGGTACCTCAAATAATCTGCCATCGAATGCTAATAGCGAGGTGAGAAACGCTGCGGCGACCAGTCCAATCAATGGGGAAGGCAGCTGGCGCATACGCAAAATGCCAAACCGGCGCAACAGCATCATCATTCCTCCACTACCATGATAGAACCCGGCAACAGCCAGCAAGAAATAGTAAGGATAAAAAAACGCAGGAAAATACCAGAGTGAGAATGACACACCTTCAAATTCCGGGAAAACGCCATAAAAAAAGGAAGGCCCCCTGACAGCAATCACGTGACCGACGATAACCAGTAACAGGAAAACACCCGCCCATGTATGCAGTCTTGCCCTCAGGGAACGTACTGCCTTTTTTCCTCTCCGTAAAAAGTACAGTGATACTCCGGCCACCGCATGTACCACAATCGGAATCATGACTATCACAAGTTCAATCACCGGATATTGGTATAAGGCACGGACGGTTCGTTGGTATTCATTAAACACTTCCGCGCCCAGGGGTGCCAACAGGATGTTGCTTAAATGCAGCAGCAGAAATAGAAAAAATAGCGCACCTGCGACTGCCTGGGACCGTACCAGTCCTTGTTCAAGATCAATGCCCTGGCTCATGGACCTGGTCTGTATCTGAGTCATGATTCGTCTCCATCAACTACTTCTATGACGAAACGGAAACCGGTTTTGTGACAGAGTGAACCACCAGTCATCTTGAACGTGGTGAAAGTTCTCCTGGAGATCCTTCGAGATGCTTGGAGATCCTTCGACTGGGCTCGGGATGACGGCGTAGCCGTCACAGTTCGCTGCAAATATGACCGCCATCGACAACTATCGTTGAACCAGTCATATAGGCGGAAGCATCCGAAGCCAGCAACAATAAGGGGCCATCCAGGTCCTCAAATTCCCCATATCTGCGCATGGGTATGCCTTTACGAAATTCGTCAGCCCGTTCGCTTTCCAGCAGCAGACGGCTGACATCAGTAAGGATGTAGCCAGGAGCAAGTGAGTTGACACGAATCCCGAATCTCGCACCTTCCAGCGCCATAACCTCGGTGGCCTTTACGAGGGCTGCTTTCGAAACAGCATAGGGAAACTGTCCTTTAATCGTCCGGTAGGCTGTGATGGAGGATATGTTGATGATATTGCCGCCTTTTTGTTCGCTTTTTACTACACGTTCGGTATACATTTTTGATATTCGCCACACAGATTTAAGATTGGTGTCCAGCACACGGTCCCAATCCTCTTCATCGATCATGGCGTAGGTTTTAGCACCGGATTCCACGCCAGCGTTGTTAACGACCACGTCAATCGGTCCAAACGCCTCTTCAGCAGCATCCAGAAATGAAGAAATACTATCGGCATCGAGAACATCAAGCGCTACACCAACCGCCTTCCCCCCAGCGGTGTTTACCTCCTCTACCCGCTCACGAATTTTATCTACACGACGCGCGCCTAGCACCACACTTGCACCCGCCTGCGACAGGACACCGGCAAAGTGGTGACCGAATCCTGAAGACGCACCCGTAACGACAATATTCTTATTTTGCAGTGAAAACCGATCCACAAGTATCTCCATCCATTAAACCTGATAGCGGATGTCACCATGCGCTGAAAACCTTTGCAAGACTCGTCCTGTCACACCATTGATCTTTGAGCAATTTCACCAATATCTAGTCAAGTATCCTACAGCCCTGGTATCGAAACTGCTGTAACTTATTGAAATAGATACATATATTGTCATGGTATCGAAATTGCTACGCTTGATACAGGTACTTAACATCAAACACTTACTATAAGATGTGCGCCCTTTGCAGCAAGGCAATGACATTCCCCCATGATTCTTGAAAACTACACCGATCTTGATCTGGGTAAGCAGGCAGAGCTGGCCGAAATGAAACGGTTAGCCTTGAGCCTCCTTATACTGGCGACGCTAATATATATCGCAGCTTCAATGTTTGAAGATCAATATATTTGGGTGGGCTTCGTGGCATCCACCGCCGAGGCAGCGATGATCGGAGCAATAGCTGACTGGTTTGCCGTGACCGCACTGTTTCGCCACCCATTTGGAATAAAAATCCCACACACAGCTATTATTCCCAACAAGAAAGACGTCATCGCACAACAGTTTGGTGCATTCGTTCAACAAAATTTCCTGTCGGAAGAAGTCATCTCGTCGAAAATTCGTTCCATGGATCTAAGTCGCAGAGTTGCCACATGGATCGTGGAGAGAGAAAACGCCCGCGCAATCGCGGAGCAAATTACTTCCGGGCTAGCTGGTGTTGTCAGGGTGATGAATGATGAAGACATTCAAACCATGATCGAAAAGAAGGTCAGGGACAAGATTCGCGATACCTCGTTCGCGCCGATGATCGGGGATTTGTTGTCATTTATTACGTCAGGTCGCAGACAGCAGGAACTCTTTGATAGTGCCGTGAGTTTCGGCCTTTACCTGCTCGAGGACAGCGATCGTGATATCAAGGCAAAAGTCGAGCAGGAAACTCCCTGGTGGTTTCCGAGTTCAGTAGACAGAGCCATTTACGAACGAATCGTGCGCAGCGTCAGTCGGATGCTGTACGAAATACAGGTGGATGTATTACACCCAATTCGCAAGCGTTTGGTTAAAACGATGAATCAATTCATGGAGGACCTTAAACACTCACCTGACATTGCTAAAAAGGAAGTGGCCATTAAAGAAGACGTCCTCGAACAACCGGCCATCAGGGACTTCACTGCCTCACTTTGGATTGACATAAAACAAGCATTACTGGATCAGAGCGAAAATCCGGATGCTGAGTTGAAACAGGCCATCGAAGACTCTGTCATCAAATTCGGTCATACAATTTTAGAAGATGAAGCGCTATCAACGAAGATCAATGGTTGGGCCGAGGACAGTGGGCGTTACCTGATTCGCACCTATGGCCATGAAGTTGCCGACCTGATTTCCGGCACTATTGACGGCTGGGATCCCGAAGCCACATCGGAGAGAATAGAACTCCAGATTGGCAAAGACCTCCAGTTTATCCGTATCAACGGCACTGTCATCGGCGGACTGGCCGGTTTGTTGATTCATACCTTTACGGTTGTTCCTGGCCTTCTCGGTATCAATTTTTTCAACTAGAGAACCTCTGATACCCGTTTCCAGCAGTTGCCGTGCTCCCCTATCGATGAGAACATCTGATTGCAACGTTTATTCGGGAGAAAACCATGATTGTCGAGCAAATCTGGACTGGGAATGCCTATCGTAATTTTAACTACCTGGTGGTGTGCCCGGAAAGTGGCGAAGCACTGGCGGTTGACCCATTAGATCACGAGAAGTGTCTTCGCGCCGCAGAAGAACATGGCTGGACAATCACGCAAATCCTGAACACCCACGAACACGGAGATCACACCGGGGGTAACAAAAAAGTGATCGCTGCTACCGGAGCGAAACTGCTGGCCCACCAGAACGCGGCAAACAGCATTCCCGGCATGGATGTAGGACTATCTGCAGGAGATGTGGTCAAGGTCGGTAAGACCGTGGAACTCTTGGCGTTGGACACACCTGGTCACACGATGTCTCATGTTTGCCTGCTGTCACAAACGGATGAGCCAGCATTGTTTAGTGGAGATACGCTATTCAATGCAGGTGCAGGCAACTGTCACAACGGCGGGCACCCTAAAGAGCTTTATGAAACCTTTGCCAGCCAGCTTTCGAAGCTGGCGGACAATACAAAAATATATCCGGGTCACGACTACATCACCAATAATCTGGAATTTACCTTGTCCCGGGAACCTGACAATGCGAGAGCTAAATCGTTGCTCGATGAAATCAAGGATCAAAATCCCGATGCTGCACTGGTATCAACGTTCGCCATGGAAAAAGAGATCAACACGTTTTTCAGATTACAGAATCCATCGGTGATTGCCACACTCAAAGCCGAATTCCCGGACATGCCCGATGATCCTGATCCGCAGACCGTGTTCCTTAAACTGCGGGAACTCAGGAATAAATGGTGAAGATGGCCAAGGGAACTCACGACCACGAGATAGATAACCGCAACGCCGAAATTTTAATCAATATCAATGGTGAACTTTTTCCTCGAGATGAAGCGAAGATATCGGTGTTCGACTCGGGCTTCATCCTCGGGGACGGTGTCTGGGAAGGACTCCGACTACACAATGGGAAACTGTTACTGATTGATCAGCATCTCCAACGTCTCTACGAGGGCGCAAAAGCGCTGGATATGGATATCGGTCTCTCCCCAGAAGAGTTAACCGAGCGGGTTTACGGAACCTGCCAGGCCAACAAGATGAAAACCGGGGTGCATATTCGACTCATGGTAACCAGGGGAATCAAAGCGACACCTTACCAGGATCCCAGGGTCACTATAACACCCGCCACAATCGTGATCATTCCCGAATTCAAAATTCCACTTGAAGAAACCCTGACCAACGGTATTCGCTTGTTCACTGTCCACGTTCGCCGTGGTTACCCGGACGTCCAGGACCCGAAATTAAACAGCCATTCGAAACTGAATTGCATTATGGCGTGTATACAGGCTGCTAAAGCGGGAGCGGATGAGGCTTTAATGCTGGATCCCCATGGTTTCGTTGCCACCTGTAATTCGACGCACTTTTTCATCGTCCGATCAGGAGAGGTGTGGACTTCCACCGGTGATTTTTGTCTCGGTGGTATCACCCGCAGGAACATAATTGACCTCTGCAAAACGAACGGAATTAAGGTGTTTGAAAAGAACTTCTCTCTCACCGATGTTTACGGCGCGGATGAAGCTTTCGTCACCGGAACCTTTGCCGGTGTGACTCCCGTCGTTGAAGTTGACGGCAGAATTATTGGTGAGGGTTCGTCTAGAAAGATGGTTGAACGATTACAGGAACTCTATCTCCACATGATGGAGAACGACACTACGCAAGTATGACAGTAAGAATTGCCCTGTGGTCCGGCCCTAGAAATATATCAACAGCGATGATGCGCGCATTTGAGAACCGCCCGGATTGCGCGGTTGTGGATGAACCTTTTTACGCCTGCTTTCTCAAGGAAACTGGCATCAACCATCCGATGGCAGATAAAGTGATTGCAAGCCAGACAAATGATTGGCAGGCTGTGGCGACTGAGCTCTCCAAGGTTGAATTCAAAGCAGAAGTTTTCTACCAGAAACATATGACGCACCATATGTTACCCGCAGTTGATCTGGCCTGGACACGGGACATTCGCCACTGTTTCCTCATCCGGCATCCAAAATACGTCGTTAATTCCTATGTACAGAAACGGCAATCGGTATCCACCGAGGACATCGGCATCATTCGCCAACTCGAACTCTACAAGCAGATTACTGGCATCACTGGTCAAACGATCCCGGTCATCGATGCTCGAAAAACACTTGAAAACCCGCGATCAACCCTGACGGCTCTATGCGATCTTTTCGAAATTCCTTTTTATGATGAAATGCTGAGTTGGCCGCCCGGAAGAAGAGATAGTGACGGAATCTGGGCCAGTCACTGGTATGGAGCAGTTGAAAGCAGTAACGGATTCGAACCTTTTCAGGAACCTGACATTCAGCTGAATGATGCGCAGCTAGACGTGGTAAAAACGAGCGAAGCAGCTTACGAGAGTTTATTGGAGAGATGCCTCGAAGTGGGTTGAGTCGGTTCTGGCTTCGTCTGATTTAAGCCTTGGCACACATTGCGCATTTCACCAGATTTCAACATAGGGTAACCAGACGGCTGGTACGTCAGGATAATGGCTCGACGCGGCTGATCCGAGTTGTTAGGCAGTGAGCCGTGTACCATGTGCGGGCTGAAAAATACCAAGGAGCCTGCAGGTACTTCCAGAGACACCTGCTGCGATTCGTCAAAGTGTCCCGGATCAGTATAGAAACCGCCTAATTGAGTGCCATCGCGCCTGCCAGGCAAACAGCCACGAGTGTGGCTTCCCCTGATAACGCGCAAACATCCATTGGCATCAGTAGCATCGTCAAACGCAAGCAACACATTGGGCAGCTGGTCAACATGGGCACAATCGTGTAACCAGTAGGGAGAGTCCTGGTGCCAGCCAAAACCTGACCCTTCCCGTGGACGCTTGAGGTTTAGCTTGTCAGTCCACAAGGCAATATTTTCTTTACCCACCAGACATCGCATCGGTTCGACAAGACGGGGATCATCGATAAGTGCCTCCAGACGTGAATCGAGCTGATGTACCGGTTCGATCACTCGAATAGCCTCACTCGATGCTGCGTGCTCGAATTGGATGGTGACATAACCGGAATCGACAAACCGTTTGCCGTCGAGTATATAGCTGCTACCCCCCTCGCTAAGCGCTTGTGCCAGGTTGGCTGCTCTCTCCGCCGCTTGACGAAGCCTAGCTATCTCGGCCGTATCAAACGCTGCCTTGCGAACCAGAAATCCATCGCGTTCATAGCGCCGAGCTTCAGCGGACGTTAGTTCAAACGACGTCCCTGCCTCTCTATCAACGATCACTAAACTTTCCCCCTGGAAACCTAACTCTTATTGTAGCCCAGGAAGAAGACTTGTGTCGGGTCACTACCGACGAGTTCAACATATCTGCGGTACTATTAGCGGGATAAAAAAAACAGATGTAGCAGAAAAATCTTCACAAGGTTGAGGGATTCTAATGGCAAAACTGGACGATAAGGTCGCCATAGTAACGGGTGCTGGACGTGGCGTTGGCAAAGCAACAGCATTGATGTTGGCGAGAGACGGGGCGAAAGTCGTTGTTAACGATGTTGATGTTGATGAAGCCGCGGTGGTAGTGCATGAACTCATCTCGGAAGGTCGTGATGCCCTTGCCTGCCCCGGCAGTGTAACGGATTCCTCTTTTCCGGATCAGCTGATCCAAACCACGCTGGACGCCTATGGGCGGATTGATATCCTGGTAAACAACGCCGGTTATATCTGGAACGGGGCGATGCACAATCATTCTGACGAACAATGGCAGGCGATGCTGGATGTTCATGTTACTGCACCTTTCAGGATTCTAAGGTCTTTATCAAAATGGTTACGGGAACAGGCGAAGAAAGAAATAGCCGAGAATGGCAAAGCCATGTGCCGCAAGGTAGTCAATGTCTCGTCAGTAAGTGGTACACAAGGCAGTGCCACACAAATTGCGTATTCGTCCGGCAAGGCAGCGATCGTCGGCTTAACAAAAACGTTGGCGAAAGAGTGGGGTAGATACAATGTCACTGTCAACTGTGTGGCGTTTGGACACATCGAAACGAGACTGACGCAAACTTATGAAAATGAACCACCATTGATTGAGGTTGACGGACGGAAATACAAGGTTGGTTTAACCAGTGGCCAGGCCGAGAGCATGAGAAAAACCGTAGCTTTGGGAAGACCAGGACAACCCGAAGATGGTGCTGGCGCCATCTATCTTTTCTGTATTCCCGAGTCCAACTTTGTTACTGGCGAGGTGTTGACCTGCTCGGGTGGTTTGTAAGCCGTACGATTCAAAGGGCGGCTGAAGCGACATAACTTGCAACAAGTTCCTAACCCTGCTATCTCTGTACCCAGAATAACGAATAAAAGGATCCCTGAAAATGACAAAAACCTGCTCATCTCCGGATGTTCAACCGGCATTGGCAGAGCTTGTGCACTGCACTTTGCAAAAACCGGGTATCACGTTTTTGCCTGTGTCAGAAAAGAATCTGATGCAGAGTCACTAAAAGCAGCGGACGATTCTGGCAATCTTGAACCAGTGATGCTGGATGTCACCAATGAATTGCAATTAGGTGAACTCAAAGCCGATCTAAACCAGCGGATAGGAGACACAGGACTTGCCGGTCTTATCAACAATGCCGGGATTGCAAAAAGCGGCCCCATAGAATTTATCGATCCGCAGGCTGTCCGTGACGTGTTTAACGTCAATGTGATGGGTCCACTCCTACTTACCCAGACATTTCTTCCTTTGGTCAGGGTTGCCAAAGGTAGGATTGTGACGATTGGATCAATTGCCGGTAAGATCGCCTCACCAACGATGGCGGCATACAGTATCTCCAAATTTGGGGTTGAAGCATTTAGTGATGCACTAAGGCAAGAGCTTGCTCCCCATGGCATTCATGTCGCAGTGGTCGAGCCAGGTCCGATTGAAACCCCGATGCTGCAAAGTGCTGATGAGATAACCCAGGAAGTCCTGGATTCGCTAAGTGAACAAGGGAAAGAGTACTACGCTGATATAATCGGGAAGATTTTGGGCTATTTTCATACCATGCAAGGCAGGGCATTACCGGCACAAGCGGTCGCTGATGTGGTGGAACATGCCCTGGAATCAAACAAGCCAAAAACTCGTTACCTGGTAACTACCGATGCAAAAATAGGTAACTTCCTTCATTGGGCACTACCGGATCGAGCTTTTGATTATGTTTCATCAAAAATGATCGAATGAATAAGTCACAAGAGCTTGGCCCTCGTTGATCCTGGTCGTCATGCAGAAGTCCTTATCCACTAGCAACATTTAGGTCAAAAAAGGAAAAGATTCATGACAACTGTATTCCTCGGCGAGTTGGAAGTGAGTGCAATTGGGCTGGGATGCATGGGTATGTCGCAAGCCTACGGTGAGGCAGACCCTGAAGAATCCGAGCGCACATTACATCGGGCGCTAGACCTTGGTGTGACATTCCTGGACACCGCTAACGCCTATGGCCTGGGTCACAATGAAGAACTCATTGGTCGGGTGCTTGGTGAGAGAAGGCAAGAGATTCAGCTCGCAACAAAATTTGGCATCTACGTAAAAGATGGTAAACGTGGTATTAACGGTCATCCAGATCAAGTCGCAGATCGCTGTGATGAATCACTCAAGAGGCTGCAAACTGATGTCATAGATCTCTATTACCTGCACAGGTTGGATCGCAACGTGCCCATCGAAGAAACTGTTGGCGCGATGGCTGACCTGGTACGAGCAGGGAAAGTTCGATACCTGGGCCTTTCAGAGGTGTCCGCAAAAACCTTGAGACAAGCCCATGCTGTGCATCCGATCACTGCGGTACAAAGTGAATACTCCTTGTGGACCCGTGATCCTGAAGCCCATGTCCTATCCGCTTGCGAGGAACTCGGAGTTGGCTTTGTGCCGTTTAGCCCAATGGGTCGTGCGATGTTAACCGGCGTCATAAAGGATAGTAGTTCCATGGAAGGAAAGGGTGACATGCGCTCCTCCATGCCACGTTTCCAGGGTGAAAATCTGGATAAAAATTTGCAGCTCGTGGCAACCCTGGGAGAGATAGCGGAATCAAGCGACTGTACGCCGGGCCAGTTGGCGTTGGCCTGGTTGTTATCAAAAGGCGATTTTATTGCACCAATACCGGGCACCAAGAGAGTGAAATACCTGGAAGAAAATGCCGCCGCTGCAGAAATCCGGCTCGAAGAGGAAGTCATCGATAAGCTCGATCTGCTCTTTTCACCTGACAACATCGCAGGAGGACGGTACACCGCAGAAGGAATGCGTTCTTTGGATCGGGACTGATCTATCGTTCCGAGCTGAACAACCTCTACCCGGTTGCCTAAGGTTTTTCCTCCAGGATCATCGGTGTGAATTTCACCAAGACTGCGCCGACCCATCTAGGCGCAGTGGGTCGCAGTTCAGAAAAGATCTCATCAGTAAGCTGCTTATCATCCTCTATGGCAATGCCGTGGACAATGAGGGTTTCTCCTCTGACGATAATGGAAAGGTTCAGGCCCGGTTCACGGAGATCACGCCACCATCTACCGTCAGCGCCCGCCCAATATTTCTTATGCTTGTGGAGATAATTAACCGGCAGCATTTTACCCGACGGGAATTCGATTAACATGACGCGGGCAGCAGTCTTATCCTGGGGGTTATCAAGCAGTTCGCGAATGACCCTGGGATTAGTGATATACGTCTGGTAAAACGCATAACCCAGTACGAGGGCTACCAGGGCGCCTAAAAAAATACCGACGATGGTCAACTTATTCATGAAAATACCTTGTATCCTATCTTATCCCTCGCTGGCGCAGATACGACGCCTGCCATGAGACAGGAATTAATGCGAGACATCCGCCAGCCTGGAAAACCCAAACACTTCCTCCATGGTATGGATGGCTCGAAGCACGCTGAGGTCTGCCCGTTGCCGACCGATCACCTGGAGCGCGGTCGGCAACCCTGCTGCAGTAGTTGCTATCGGAATGACGCCAGCTGGATTACGCGTCATATTAATACCCATGGGAAAAGCAACCCAACCTGGTGTTTCCGCACCATTGACGACGCCATCTCGATCCAATTTTGGTGTATGACCGCAAGTTGCGGGCGTTAGAATCAACGGCGCTTCCTCAAACGCTTTTTCCAGTTGTAGATTCAAATAATGACAGGCATCTATTGCTAAAGCATATGCTGTGCCGGTCATTTTTACGCCCATTTCAATCAACACCCTTAATTGCTGATCAATCTTTTCCCAATCTTCAGTATTCATCAAATGCTGTTGCGCTCTTGCCCTGGCGCAGGTCCAAAATACCAGCCAATGCTGAACAGGATCTTCAGTCCAGATTGAATCATTTTCGATAACGGTCACGCCAGCTGCCTCGAGCTTTGCAACAGCTTCTTCACACAGGGTTCTTATTTCGGCATCCACGGTCGCAAAACCCATCGTCGGTGACCATATGACTTTTTCTGGCAACGATGCAGACTGCATTCCCTGGAACCAGCTTTCTTGTTTATCGGGCAATCCGAAAATATCTGTTCTCAAGTCGCCAACAGTTTCGTCCAGGACGTATGCCGCATCGAGGATGTTTCTGGTCATGGGTCCTTTGACAGTCAAAATGCCACTACCGGGGGGATTTTGCCCACCATTGGGAATACGACCTTGCGAGCATTTAATCCCACTGAGTCCACAGATAGATGAAGGAATGCGAATTGACCCGCCTCCATCAGAACCAGTTCCAAGGGGAATAATGCCAGCAGCCAGCGCAGCCGCAGTACCACCTGATGATCCGCCCGGCGTGTAATCCATATTCCAGGGATTTCGAGTAGCACCAAAGGGTACATTATCTGTTTTGCCCTTGTGACCGAATTCAGGTGTATTGGTTTTGCCGATAACAACACATCCCGCTTGTTTCAGCCTTCGCACCAATTCCGAATCCGATTCGGCGACAGGATCTTGCACATGCAAAGAAGAACCGAAGGTGGTGATAAATCCCCTGGCATCTTCCAGGTCCTTAACGCCTATAGGCACCCCGGCAAGCGGTAAATTTTTCCCCTTTGCCACCAACCCATCAATCTCGTCAGCGTCTACCAACGCTTGCTCTGCGTTGATTGCACAAAAACTGTTTATTTCAGCGTCGATGCGTTCAATGTTATCCAGCACCGCCTGAGTTAATTCTCGTGAGGAAACCTTCTTCGATCGGACCTGCTCGGCCAAATCCACCACAGATGTCATTCTAAAATCCATACTTCCTCCTTTAACCGGCACAATTTAATACGGCAACAATAGTACATGTCCTCCCTGCGGCGAAATTCGCTATTTTTTCACTTATGAAAATATCTGGCGGTAATTAAATGAAAAAATCGCTCGCCATTTTTAATCTAAGAACTGGCAGAAATACGGAAACCTATGTAAATCAATATGTTAGCTGTTGTGCCCAATCTGGCCTAATAATTGCGCGTATTTATAGTTCCAGTTATCAGTTCTAACGAGGTAAGGCGTCGATGGCGGGTCCTGATGTCAAAATTCGATCGATAGTCGAGCAGGAAATTAATGTCGTTGAACATGGGCAGAAAGCTACCAGGGTCGTGCAAGTACCTCTAGGAGTGATTGGCTCGGGTACAAGGCTATACTTTACTTTAACGATGACAAACGAAGGTGATGAAGTCGCCACCAACGTAATAGTTGACAATCCGATCCCACCGCGCACTGTTTACGCGATCGGTACAGCAACGAGCGAGACGGGTGTTGTAACCTGCTCGATTGATAATGGAGTGTCTTTTCATAGCGAGAACGAGCAGCAGTTTAACCCGAGTCGGTTGACAGATATCCGATGGGTAGTTGATGATTTACCATTCGGGAGCAGTTGCAAACTAGGCTTTCAAGTCATACTCAGTAGTGCAGCAACATCCGTCTGGGCCACTCTTCCCCGATGGACTCTGTCGCTGTCTTCTAGCAATAAGGTAGAATCCTTAACAACTGTTTGCAAACGAACGAATTCAATCCAGAGTTAGCCATCTCTCTGATCAGAAATGCTCTGTCGGTTGCTGAATCTTCCAACCTTTAAATAGAAGCCAAATCATAAAGACTGGTTCGAACAAAAACGTGATGAACAAAAATCCAAGATTGGCATCAGGGAAAATGTATCGACCCAAGACTGTGATGAGATATCCCAAACCAGCGATTGCCAACAGAATTCCCAATATTCTCGGTATATAGTTCGATCCGTACACGAGGAAACCCAGCAATCCAAGATGGATCCCAAAAAGTATCAGACCTATGCCCCATTCGTACCGATACGAATTTAGCAGAAGATGAACCTGGGCATTGAGCTGATCGGTTCCAAATATCGTCGCGTAATCGGGTGTAATCAATATGCGATAAGCAAGCACGAGTTTTAGTAGGGCAACCAACGCGATAACGGTATAAACCAATCTGAACCAAGCAGAAAGTAGTGCCAGCGATCGATTGACCGGGATAAGTAGAACGTATAACGCCCAGGCAACGACCACATCACAGATATAAGTAATAAGGTAAGCAAACAGACCAGCAAGATATAGCACCTGATTAGTCATAATGTTCTGAGCGGTTCTACCGATATCGCCAGGTATGACTAGTGTAGGAAAGACATAGAACTCTGCGAAGGGGGCCGTAAACGTGATGATAAGCAGACCCAAGCCAGCAATCAGTGCTGCCTGACGTAATGAAATTCCCTGGCCACTAGCCGCGGAGTCGAATGTACTCATTTTTACTCCAATCTCTCACGGAATTTTTTCGCCACAGTTACATCATGATTGCATGCTGATGGTACAAAGAGCGACTGGGAAACACAAAAAAATGCGGATTCTTACGCAATAGTCGTTTCTTCAGCTGTTGGCTTGGAAGCGAACACCCCAATCCAGCAGGAGTCGGCGACCAACCTCATCCGCTATCGACACTCAATAAGCTTACTTGTAGCATGAACAACATCGAGTAAAGGAGGGCAGCGATGCTGCGCATTATTCTTCAAGTTATTGGCGTTATCATATTGATTCCTTTAGTCACCATCGTCACGCTCAAAATCGACAACCAGGACGCCGATGGTCCCTCTATTCTCTTTCCGGGTGGCGAGCTTGTCTCCGGCGAGTTGCACACCGGTCCCGACCCGGATTGGAGCTTTACCGATGATGTACCCACCATCGAACTGCAACTGATAAGCCCCTTGAGCTCGCGAACCCTTTTCATCATGGAAAGTGGTGGCAAGGTTTACATCCCCTCTGGGTATATGCGTTCCTTTCTCGGTCGTATTTGGAAAGACTGGGCGTTCCAGGCATACGAAGGCGATGGTCTGGCTGTGGCACGCATTAACGGCACACGATACGAACGTCAACTGATACGCATCAAAGACGGTGATGTCATTGATGGCGTTGCTGCGAAGCTCGCCACGAAATATGCTGGAGGGACACCTGAGGCGGTTGCCGCCATTAAAAAATCGGTGATGGACGGTGACACATGGCTATTCGAAATGGCCCCAAGAGATGGAGCGCGCTTGTGAGAACCAAAAACTACTTCATTCTCTGTGCCGTAATCACGGTTGTCTTGGTCATAAGCCTGCTCTACGTTCCCGGCGTTTCGGATACGGTAGAGCGGTTGATGCTGGGCTTCTTATCCACCTATGCCTGATAGTGACTGAAACCCATGGTCACTGACACCTAACAAGTTGTTGGAGCGGACAGCCTGACAGACTGCAAATCCTTGTTAGAAATTCTCAAGCAACACAGCATTGCCATGAAATGGCATCAGCCCGAAAGCTAGATAGCGACCATCGGGCGACGCTTGTGGAAGCACGTGCCACTCGTTGCGGTTTTGCAATGATAATGCTACTACCCGCTCACAGCGGATATTGTGGCTTTGACAGGTCTGACTACTCGCCCGGTAGCACCATACCGTAATTGTTCATAGGCGCATCCTCGTCCTCAGATAGGTTCAAAGGTGGATGCCCAGGAAGCACGGTCGCCTCCCGGAAGAAGTCACCGAGCCAACCCTTACGTACTGGTGTCGTGACCAACAGAATCTCCATACGTTCATTCGGGTCAGCGTTCTTCAGCCCATGCCATTCTCCAATGGGAATATAGATGAGGCTCCCGGTCTCAAGTGATATTTCCGGCTGGTCGTTTCCAGCGATAGCGAAACCGTTGCCCTTGACCACGTAGATTAGTTCGTCCTCGTAGGTGTGCAGGTGGACTGGTATTCCACCGGCTGCAATGGTCTGCGTCACCGCCATCATATTGGTGTACGGGACGTCAACCCGGTCGAGCTTGACACGGATGAACGCGCCCTCGCCAAGGTTGTCTGCACTCGCAGGGTCCAACCACCGATCCTCGCCATCCATCGGTCCCTTTACTACAGCGGGATGGTTCTGCATCTCGGGCGACTGGGTGTACGCCGTGCCAGCAGCAATACCAGCTAATAGACACATGGCGATGATTCCAAATTTACTCGATGCCATAGAATCCTCCTATTTCTTTGCATTAACTATAGTGTAAATGAATTCCAATTTACTGTGAGCGTAAGGTCAGCTTTCGGCCGAAGATTCATAAAAGGGCGTTTATAGCGCCTATACTCCCATCTGGTTGTCGATGGGTGGAATATTGTAAATCTGTATAATTGGCGGTAGATTGCGATTTACGTTGTCACGTGTAAAACAACAAAAGGGCTAATATGGCAATATCTCGTGACTTATAAGCTTTCGATTGTTCACGCAACCATTGCATTGACCTTGTTTGCGATTGCAAACCTGGCAAACGCGTCTGAGGGTAGGGTCTACCTGATGACCAACTCGACCAGTGCCAATGTGACGTTGCTGCATCTAGTTAACTCGTCATCTACATCTCAGGCTTTCACCGGTACTTTGTATGCTGGTGATGGCACCCGTTTAGGCAATGCCGATACACCCTTACATAGTGGCTCTGTTAACTCACAAGGCCGGTTGATCCTGTCTGCCGCCAACCTCGAATCGCTCTTTTCAATCACTCCCTGGTCGGGTCCCGCCATCTTGGTCGTAAAAGGCTCTGAACAGTTCGACCTGATGACCAAGCTGACCAGTCCAAATGGCTTGATCTCTAACACTAACTGCGTGCGCCAGGGTGGTGTTCATAACGTTGAAGGCTTTGACTCGGATCACATGACCTATGTTCGTTTCATCAACATTGGTGATGAAACCATCAGGAACATCAAGGGCACATTGACGGATGGTAACGGCAATACCATCGGTCAGGCGGGTGTGACGTTGCTGGAATCCTTAAACCCTCATGAAGCTGTCTGGATCGACCGTAATAAGCTTAGCAACCTCGTTAACAGCACCTGGAACGACGAAGCAAGCCTGGTAGTCGAAGCAAATTCGGCAAAGGACTTACGCCTTCTCAATCTGAATTTTGTTGATAACAAAACGTATTTCAATTTCTCCTGTTATGAAAGTGGCGAATAGTCGCAGCGACTGTCAATGCGAAGACTGCGGAAGCAGCTTCTTGAACACAGGCTGCACCTAAAACAGCATGGCGATCAAACCACCAACTGCGTCGTGAACTGATACGCCTCACCCAGCACGCCAATGCCAGCGATGATGATGCCAAGAGTGCCGACTGTTCTACCTGGTACCCAATCGTTAACGAAACGATAAACAACCGAGCCGAGCCTGGACATGTGTTTGAAACTGGCGACGATTACTAAAAGTAGTACCACTGTCATAAACGCTGGAAGGTAATGTCCTTCTTGATACATGTTATAAGCTATGAGTAGGAAGATGAAACAGCCAATTCCTACCATTGAAATAGTGAGCACTCTCATCTGCAATGGATCTAGTTTTCTCAGGGGACCAACTGGTGGAACTTCTGGTCGTAATATTGTTTCTACTATTGGCTTTTGGGACATGCGGCCTTGGTAATTTTCTTCCTCCAGGAGGTATCTATTGATCCTGCTGGCGACCTGAGGAAACCTGACCTCAATGGCAGCCAATGTCAATCCAACGACCTCCAACGGGAACGTGAAGTATTGGAGTGTGGATGCAATCTCGTTGCTAAATAGTTCCATGGCAATTCCCTATGTATGGCAAATATCTTACAGCAGGTTGAGAAATAGCTGATATTGCTCTGGTGATAGGCATTGGAGTATAGATGCTGCGAAACCTGCCGAATCTGCATTAGATCATGGTGGTTTGACATTGAGAGAGACTAGTCTATGGAAAACGGGCTGCGAACAAGCAGAGACGAAGCGACGCAGGGACAATAGCGATTTCTACGTTACTTTTTTTCGGCAGCTCTATGTATCGCGTCCATTTCTTCAGGCGTTAAAACGTTTGTGGCCGCGTTCTGCGAAGCTGTCATATCCTCTGTTGTAGACTGTCTTTCCTGTTCGGCCCACAAACGCATAGATTCTGCTTCTTCGGGTGTGAGAACGCCTGTGTCCGCGTTTTGAAAAGTAGCTACCAGGTCTTCAGGTTCTTTTTCTGAGTAGTTATCACCAACATACGTGACAAGGTCATCGCGCATTTTACTGAACGTTCGCTTCATGACCAAACCTATCAGTGGAGACAAGAGCTTCGCGAAACCACGCAGTTTCATCACGATAGTCCAGGTCAACCGACATTGCCCTTCGCCAATTTCCTCAACAGTGTAGTCTTCAACAAATGCAGAAACCTCTCGCATATCCCCCCGCTCAAATCGAAAGGCCATTCTGCGATCCTGCTCCCAGAGTAAAAAATACTCCTGCACTTTCCTCTGTCCTGATAATTCTATGGTTCTCGTGGTTCCTGTTCCGAAAGGTGGTGGGGTCTCCCAGGTTACGGCTTCGATGGTTGCCCATCCCCAGGAATTAGGATCCTCGAAACAACTAAACAAGGTCGCTGGCGAAATATCAAATGTGGCTGTCAATACGATTTTTATTGGTGCGGAGTTCAGGAAGTCGAGGTCTACCTTTTCGTATTCGATCATGATTCTTGCTCGGATGGCTGTTGGGGTACCAGACTGATCTCTCTTGTAGTTTAAGTTGATGTTACATCAGAAGCAAAAACACCGCTTCTCGCCGAAAAGAGCCTGATGAGTGCGCTTTCCCTGGTCGAAATGGCTTCCATACTACTGACCGGCCAATTATTCCAGAAATGGCAATCCTGAGTGCCTAGCTTCTTTAAATGACAGGGTTTATTCTTGCAGTCGAGCAAGGTTATGGTCACTAAGCCTTTCCCGGTGGCTGTAGGTGGCCATTTGAGCAAGGAGGTCCTAAAAATGCCATATGCTATTAGATGCCTACTAGTGATTACCGCCATCTTCTTGTTGTTAGGGCCACGTACCGCGAGTGGACTTAGCATCTACGACGTTATTATGCTGAGTCAGAATAGGTACGAGGCCGAGAACATTGTAGATATCATTTTAACTACCGGTTCAGCGTTCACACTCACAGCCACGGATGTCGTGTACCTGAAAAACACCGGCATAAGCGATTCCGTGGTTCAGGCCATGCTAGTCGCTGTTCCTCCAACAGAATCTCAAGAAGCAGAAACTGATTCCATGGGTAATATGGACTGGTTAAACGTAACACTGGAAGATCTTCTCATGCTCGCTGACAGTGAAGTCTCGGAAGCAGTTATTCTCAGTTTTATCAAGACCCGGAAAAGGGCATTTACCATGGATGCCAGCGAGATGGTTAAGTTGTATGACGCCGGTCTTAGTGATGTAGTAATCCAATATCTACTAGTTTCAGAAAGCATCACGATAGATGACCCTGCTGACTACTACGAACCCCCAACCGTATCAACGGATAATTATCCCATCACGATGGAACCCTATCCCAGAACTGTAACATCGAATCGATATCCCCCAGATGTACCGTTCTACGCTTACCCACGTTACTACTACGAGCCTTCCATTTTCGTCGGATTCGGAAGGATACACCATACGTTGCTCAGGCATCACCACGTCAGATTACATCATCAAAGGGAAGGGCATCACCTAGGTTTGCATCATAGAAACGATCATAACATCGGATTAAACGATAATAGAAAGGTTCAAAATAGGGAAGAGCATCATTCAGGCTTGCATCGTAAGAGAGAGCATCACGTCGGCTTACACGATATTGAAGAGGGTCAACACATCGACCTGCATCACCTGACACCTAAACACGTCTCCAAATATCATAGTGTCAATAATAGTAATGCTCGCACACCCGGCATCAGAAAAATTCGTAGGATGGCCAACAGCGTGATCGAACGAAGTGGTCGTAACATAACAAAAACTAATGGGCCTGGGATTAGTCACGATGATAACCAGAGTGCAGGTCGTGGTTTCAATAGCCAAGTGCACCGAGTTGGTGGAAATAAATTAGTTAGTAAAAGCAGCCACGCGACCAATCGAACCAGCACCAGTCCGACCGCGCCACGTACTACTCGCCATCGTGAAAAAGGTAGTCGAGGTTATGGCGGTCGCAGCACAAGCCGTGCCAGTACGAATAGCAAGAGTCATGATAGTGCTCCCATTCAACCTCGTTAAATCAATTTGCAAGGAGTTTTGGGTGTCACACTACATTCGACCCGAAGCAGGCATGCGTCATGTAGTATAGTCATCAGAAGAACTGAGCCAGTGTCCTGGGGAACCTGCAATGCCAGATGATAAACCGGAGATTCGGCATCACTACGCTCATCCCTTCATGGACAGTGGCCGTTGGGAAAGCTTTGAACACCGCGCGGGTGACGTGCTGATTTGTACGTCCTACAAGGCAGGCACCACTTGGATGCAGATGATTTGCGCACAACTTATCCTACAAACGCCGCAACTCAGTCAATCGTTGACAACGCTATCGCCCTGGCTGGAATTTCGCGTAAATCCACTCGATGAAGTCAATGCGACCTTCGCTGGTCAGACCCATCGTCGTTTCATCAAAACACACACTGCCCTGGATGGAATCCCCTACTGGGATGATGTGACATATCTTTTTTGCGGTCGTGATCCTCGCGATGTGTTTATATCGTTAACTAACCACCTGGCCAACAACGACATCGAGCATGTAATGAGGCTTGCCGCAGAGCGTGGCATCCTATTTGATGAGCCTCCACCGATTCCTGAGGATCCAAACGAGTTATTCCGGATGTGGTTAACAGTCCCGACATTCGAATGGGAAGAGGATGGCTTCCCATACTGGTCACATTTTAGTCACGGAAAATCGTTCTGGGAATTCCGACACGTCCCGAACATTCACTTTTTTCATTACTCGGATCTGAAAGCGGATCTATCGGGTCAAATGCATCGTATTGCTGAGCTGCTGGATATTAAAGTGGATGAAGCACTGTGGCCACAGCTTGTTGAAGCAGCGGGTTTTCAAAGCATGAAACGCAACGCCGACCTGCTGGCACCGGAAGTAGACAACGCTGCCTGGCACAGCAACTCACAGTTTTTCCACAAAGGCACTACTGGTCAGTGGACCAACGTACTCTCTAAAGAGAACCTGGAAATGTACGATCGAATCAAGGTTGACCGTATGGGTCCAGCGCTGACTGAGTGGATGGAGCAAGGTAACCTCGTAAGGGGTGATCCAAAAACGATCTGAAACTATCAGCTCAAGGGTTACGGAATGACGAAACTACTAAAGCAATTTTAAACCGATTAGACTCAGAGAAACGGAAATAAAAACGTTGCCGAATTCAGTACAAAAACAAGACCCACCGGTTTCACTCTGGCAAAAACTGATGCGCATGCGCGTGATACAAACCCTTGCCCTTTATATTCCCATCGGCTGGGTCTTTATTGAAATCATCACCGCTGCAACCGAGAATTTCGCACTACCAGTCTGGATACCAGGTGGCGCCATGATCCTGTT
The DNA here is from genome assembly GCA_027292925.1 of Gammaproteobacteria bacterium. Taxonomy (GTDB): domain Bacteria; phylum Pseudomonadota; class Gammaproteobacteria; order Pseudomonadales; family Azotimanducaceae. The sequence goes on along the minus strand of JAPUGI010000179.1, from coordinate 261 downwards.
TGTTGCAGGTTTACCCGTCGCTGCCTTTTTAGCCTGGGCATTTCAATGGACGGAATCCGGCGTCATCACGGATGTTAAAGGTTGGCGAGGAGGAATCGTTCTAACCATCGCGGTGACCCTGCTATTTGGTCTAAGTGCGTTCCTGTTCCTGAATCTACGCCCGGACGCATTGCTTGAAAACGCGGGGGCACTGACAGACCCGGTTGCAGTAATTGCAGTACTCCCATTTGAAGATCGAACTAGTGACGATTCTAATCTCGG
>JAPUGI010000178.1 GCA_027292925.1 Gammaproteobacteria bacterium | reverse complement strand
GTACTGGCTCCTGCTGCCTGGTCTCGATTGACTTCCGATATTTTTCCTGAGGGTCAGAACGTGGAAGAACTCCTGTCTCCGGATAAAGTATCTCCACTGGTCGTTTGGCTGGGTTCTGATGAAGCAAAAGATGTCACTGGTCGCACCTTCCTGGTGACGGGTAACAGCGTCCAGCTGATGTCATGGCAATCGCAGACAATTGCCATAAAGGACAACACCGAAGGACCCTGGTCAGTTGCCGAGATCGGCGAGAAAGTGCGGGAAAACTTTGAAAAATGGCCGAAAGGCATTCAACCTACACCACGACCCTTTGAGTAGAATTGTGTAAATAGTAAAAGGGTGGTGTTTTACCACCCTTTTCCTTTTTTAGGGGAGATCTAATGAAAGAACAGTACGGAGATGTATCTGTCACCATTCTCGATGGTTACGTCGGTCAAGTTGAAATACAGCGAGGACCGAACAATTTTTTCGACCATAAGCTGATAAAAGACCTTGCGGACTGCTTTGAGGACATCGATGATAATCCGCAGGTACGAGCTATTGTCCTGTGCTCTGAAGGTAAACATTTCTGTGCTGGTGCGAATTATGGTTCCAGCGCACGAGCAGAGCAGCAGGAACAGAGATCCGCCGATAAACCCAACCCCTTGTATACCCAAGCAGTCAGGCTGTTCCGTAGTAAAACGCCGATTGTTGCCGCAATCCAGGGTGCTGCGGTTGGCGGTGGTTTCGGCCTTGCCGTCATGGCGGATTTTCGTGTGATCTGTCCCAATACCAGGATGACCGCAAACTTTGTCAAACTGGGATTTACACCCGGATTCGGGCTCACCCACACCTTACCCAGGGTTATTGGGACACAGAATGCAAACTTGATGTTCTATACAGGCAGGCGCATCAATGGTGAGACGGCCCAGGAATGGGGTCTCGGTGATATCTATACCGATAATGATAATGTGCGTGAGGCTGCTATCGAGCTCGCTCGTGAAATTGCAGAGAATGCGCCCCTGGCCGTGGTCTCTGTGCGCGAACAGATGCGACCGGACCTCGCGGATGCGGTCAAGGCTGCAACCGACATCGAGAATGCTGAACAATTTCGCCTGCAAAAAACCGCAGATCACAAAGAAGGTGTGAAGGCTGTTTCAGAAAGACGACCGGGAAATTTTAGCGGGACCTAAAAAAATTTTGAGAACAACCAGGGTCCGATGAAAACTGCAGCCGATGAACTGCAAATAAAGGGAACCGCCGGACAGGATGTATTTGGACAGTTCCAAGCCGCCTGTCGAATTTAAATGCTAATCATCAGTACGCCAAAAGGTTGTTTTTTGTTCCGCACTGTCGAGCTCAAGTATGTCATCAGCATGATTGAGGAAATCATCAAAATCAAAATCTGTTCCCAGGGATACGCCTTTGTTGGCAAAGACTGCGTCTGACGCAAAGCGTCCACCGGCAGCTTGAATAATACGGCCGTTCGGTGCGTCCTCGGATGCGAGATATAAAACGGCAGGACTCACTAGCCTTGGATGGTTCCCCTCCTCTGGATTATCAGCATCAACGCTACTGCCCGGCACACTGGCGGTCATCCGGGTTGCAGCACCTGGAGACAGACAATTGACGTGGACGTTGTGAGATGCTCCTTCTCTGGATAAATTATTCATTAGCCCTACCATTCCCATTTTTGCCGCACCATAGTTTGCCTGTCCAAAACTACCGAGAATGCCGGACACCGATGAGGTGAAAACTACCCGACCGTAGTTTTTCTCATACATGATTGGCCACGCATGCCAGGTCACATAAGCGCTTCCATTGAGATGTACATTGATAACGATATCCCATTCATCAAGTGTCATCTTCTTAAATGACTTGTCACGTAGAATCCCGGCGTTATTGATCACGATATCGACTGTGCCGAACTCTTTGATCGCGGTCTCAACGATGCTCTTTGCGCCTTCACGATCTGAGACAGATGACTTGCTGGCTACCGCCTCACCACCTGCTGCTCGGATTTCTTCGACTACCGCATCCGCAGCATCGCCGTGTCCCGATCCATGAACCGAGCCACCAAGATCATTGACTACAATTTTTGCACCATGCTGTGCAAATAGCAGTGCATGTTCCTTTCCCAGACCACCACCAGCGCCCGTAATAATTGCAACCTTACCGTCTACACTCATTGTCCCATCCATTCATATTCAGATTCCAATCACCAAATAAATCATGTTTCGCAAGGGTTAGCAATCTCTGCTGGTTTATTAAATATGTCCTTCGCCACTAAGTTGATAAAAGTTCCAGTGATCCCGGGAATAATTATTTGAAAGTACGGCGCGGGTGCATCATCATGCTGAGATTGAATCCTTTAATCAGTAATCATTTCTCAAACTCCTGGCAAATAATTTTTGAAATTTATCCTAACAATATTACTGGTGTTGGTGAGCTTACTCGCACTGGTACTCATGCAGGCGATTACGGCCAGTATCGTCATCGCCGAATCGCGTGATAATCCCGATAAACCCGCTGGAAATGTGGTCTTGATCATCGGGGATGGTATGGACGACCATCAAATCACCATCGCACGGAATTACCTTAAAGGTGTTCGAGGGCGATTAGTCCTTGATGAGATGCCGGTGAGAAGTGCAGTGCAGGTCCTCACCATTGATGAAACAGAACCTACTCGACCTCGGTTTGTCGCAGATTCAGCAAACAGCGCTACCGCTATTGCCACGGGAACAGTGACCAGTCGCGGTCGTATCGCCACCAGCGCCAGAGAGGATCAGGATATACAAACCATCGTTGAACTGGCACAGCAAGCAGGCATGAGAACCGGACTGGTAACCACCGCCTCCGTCACAGACGCAACTCCCGCTTCTTTCGCGGCTCACATTAAATTTCGCCGCTGCGAGAACCCTGACTCCATGGTCTTTATGTATTACGGGAGGCTGGCTGACTGTTCCAAAGATCAAAAAAAGAACGGAGGGCCGGGTTCAATTTCCGAGCAACTGGCAGCTTCCAGGTTGGACGTGTTGTTGGGCGGTGGCCTGAAACATTTCACTGTAAATGAAGAAGGCAGCAGCGAGAGTGTGGAAAGGCTCGCGCGCAGCGAAGGCTTCCACGTAATTCGTACAAAGTTTGAACTCAGCAACGCCCATCCGGGGAAGAGATTGTTGGGGTTATTTTCTGACAGCCATCTTGCCGTTAGATTGCGAGGAGAAAATGGGCGTTCCGCAGAAAAACCCAGCCCCGGCCTTCCGGCACCTATGGCCTGTGAGAATAACCCTGCCTACAAAGATACACCGTCATTAAAACTGATGACACAAAAAGCCCTTGAAATTCTAAGTCATGGGAATGGTTCCGGTTTCTTCCTGATGATTGAATCAGCGTCGATTGATAAACAATCCCATCAACGAAATGCCTGTGGTTCTATAGGCGAACTCGCCCAACTTGATGAAACGCTGGCCTACGTCCTGAAATTTGCGGATATCCATCCCGAGACACTGGTTGTGGTGACTGCAGATCACGGTCAGGCAGCACAACTGGTGCCCAGCGATAGTTTGTTCTCTGGCAGGGGCATCCCCGTCTATACGCCCGGCAGCATGGTGAGAATCAAGATGCCTGGAGGTGGAGAGATGGGCATCAACTATGCCACGAACGAATTTGTCGCGGAAGAACATACAGGTGTAGCCGTACCGTTATACGCAAACGACATAGGAAAGGGTTTGTTTAGACCCTTTATCACCCAACCCGAGATATTCAATATTATCCGCTCATTCCTCGGTTTGTAGAGCGCTTTCTTTCGACTTCTAGCCATGCGTTTACCAATGTCTTTTATTGGAACGCATTTCCAGATTCAATAGTTTGTTCTTGTCCAGATTCAGGTATCAAGGGGGCTATCCTCGGAGGCCCCTTCCTTCGTGACTGGTTGTTTTCACGATCTAACATTTTCGGGATATGCTAACTTTTAATCGAATTTGTCAATTTCTGCACAGGATCCAGCTTGTCATTAAGTTAGGAAAAGTGGCATTGTTCACAATTAGGTAAATCTTGGCACAACAGGAGTAGTGGGTAATGGCGATTGATTTTGAAGTAGAGCCGGAATTTCAAAAACAGGTAGACTGGGTCCAAAAACTTGCAACAGAAGAAATTGAGCCGTTGGATCATTTTATGCGGTCCGGACGCAGTAAAGACGGAAAAAGACTAGATGCAGATGGATGGAACGCGATTCGTGCCTATATCAAGGACCTTCAGCAGCGAGTAAAGGACCAGGGTTTATGGGGTTTTCATCTCGGTCCGGACCTCGGCGGGCCAGGTCTCGGGCAGGTAAAACTTTGTTTGCTGAACGAGATTCTCGGTCGCACCCGCATGGGTCCCACCATTTTCGGATGCCAGGCGCCTGATACCGGCAACATGGAGTTGATCGCGCACAATGGGACCGAAGAGCAAAAGAAAAAGTACCTGGAACCTTTGTTGTCAGGCGAAATGCACTCCGCCTATTCCATGACAGAGCCCCATGCAGGTGAACCGGGCGAATTTAAATGCTCCGCGGTTCGAGATGGTGACGAATGGGTTATCAACGGCGAGAAATGGTTTACCTCTAATGGTGCGGGCGCTGACTTTTTGATTGTTATGGCAGTAACTGCACCGGAGAAACCGCTATTGGAACGCGCGTCGATGTTCATCGTTGAGCGTAATACACCAGGCGTTGAAATCGTGCGCAATGTGCACGGTATTGGTACACCATTATGGGAAAATTATGATACCAGTGGCGGTCGTGGAGGCCATGCTTACATTCACTATAACAATGTACGGATACCGGCAGATGCATTGCTAGGCGCCGAGGGGGCAGGTTTTGTCGGCTCGCAAACGCGCTTGAGTGGCGGACGGGTGCATCATGCCATGCGCGCGGTTGGCGTTTGTGCAAAATCACTGGACATGGCTTGTGAGCGCGCCCTCAGCCGACGCGCAAAAGGTGAATTGCTGTCTGACTTACAGATGGTTCAGGCAGATCTCGCGGATTCCTATATTCAGCTTAAACAATTTCGACTGCACGTTCTCTACACCGCCTGGCTGATCGACAAAACAGGATCCTACACCCGGGAAATACGCAAGGAAATTGCGTCGATAAAAATCAGTGCCGCTAAAGTGAACCATGACATTATCTATCGTGCGATCCACCTTCACGGCGCCCTCGGAATGTCCAATGAAACAGAGCTGGGTGATATGTGGATGTCTGCTCCACAGATGGGCATCATGGACGGGACAACAGAGGTGCACAAGGCAAATCTGGCAAAGTTAATGTTGCGAGACTATGAAGCATCAGATGATTTGTTTCCCACTTATCACCTACCCAAGCTGATCGAAAAAGCGCAAACCAAGTTTGAGAAAGTAATTGACGACTATCTGGCCGCCTAGGTGATGCTAATGTTAATGATCAGCATAGCAAAAGTATTTCAAAAATAGTGCAATGACAAAACCAAGGATTGCCATAAACGGATTCGGGCGAATTGGTCGATGCGTGACGCGAATCGCCAAGTTACGGAAGCACTATGATGTGGTGGCTGTTAATGACCTGGCGACTCCCGAACAGCTCACCTACGCTTTCAAATACGACAGCATCCATGGCGTCTATCCGGGCGAAGTCACGTTGGATGGCAATACCATGACGATTGATGGCGACCCCTTTCAGGTACTGTGTGAACCGGAGCCCGCCAAGCTTCCCTGGTCGGACCTCGGCGTAGACTATGTGATTGAAAGTAGCGGGAAGTTTAGAAAGCTGGATCAACTACAGGCTCACCTGGATGCGGGCGCTAAACGCGTCATTGTTACCGTGCCCACCGACGAGCTCCTGGCGAGTACCGTCGTCATGGGAGTGAATGATCACGTCATTACCAATGACGCGAAAATTATCAGCAATGCAAGCTGCACAACCAACTGTGCCGCGCCTGTGGTAAAAGTGCTGCACGACAATTTCGGTATCATCCGCGGTCTTATGACCACGGTTCACGCCTACACCTCAGATCAGAGACTGATTGATGCACCACAATCCGGCGACCTGAGACGGTCTCGAACCGCCGCCACCAATATCGTGCCAACGTCTACCGGTGCAGCACGAGCCATCGGCCAGGTGCTGCCTGAACTGAACGGAAAACTCGATGGCCTTGCCATGCGGGTACCCGTCGCCGATGGCAGTGTGATAGATCTAACGGTTGAACTTGATACTGATGTCACCATTGATCAAGTTAACCTCGTAATGAAAGAGGCTGCAGAAGGCAGTCTGTTGGGGATCCTCGAATACTGTGAAGATCCAATTGTCTCTAGCGATATTGTTGGAAATTCTCATTCCAGTATTTTTGATCCCGCCCTGACTCAGGTAATGGACAAGCGTCTGGTCAAGGTCATCAGTTGGTATGACAACGAATGGGGTTACAGCTCGAGAATAGAGGAGCTGATTGCACGCCTTGTGGAAATGGATCAGTAGCATCTGGAACATGACCCTGCGCCCAGGAGAGAACAATCGATGTTAAAAAAAATGCCCGAGAAGGGTTCAGACTGGACTGACCTTAAAGGAGAGATGATCGAGCGTGGCAGTGGCGATGCGAAATGGCGGGAAGGAAAAACTGCAGTCTACGTATTTAACGCTGGTGAGGATGTGGCCCAGGTCCAGAAAGAAGCTTACACCATGTATATGTCTGAGAACGGGTTAGGTCCTCTTGCCTTCCCCAGCCTGAAGCAAATGGAAGATGAAGTCGTTGGCATGGGATTGGCATTATTAAATGGCAATGATCAATCGACTGGAACAATTACATCCGGTGGCACCGACTCTATCACCATGGCCGTAAAAGCAGCCCGGGATTTTGCTTTTGCAAACAAAACCATTGCAGACCAGCCGAACATCGTTGCTCCCTGGTCCGTTCATCCGGCATTCGATAAAGCTGCAAAAATGATGAGCCTGGAAGTCCGCCGAATCCCGGTTGCTGATAACCTGCTCGCCGATGTAAATGCCATGAGCGAGGCTATCGATGGGAGCACCATCATGCTGGTGGGTTCAGCGCCAAGCTTTCCTTATGGACTGATCGACCCCATTGAAGAACTGGGCGCTCTCGCAAAACAAAAAGATGTATGGCTGCATGTCGATGCATGTGTGGGAGGCTATATTGCACCATTTGTGAGAATGAATGGTGTTGACATCCCGCCATTCGATTTCGAAGTTGATAGCGTGAAATCGATATCCGCCGATCTGCACAAATACGGCTACTGTGCCAAGGGCGCCTCAACGGTATTTTTCAGGGACGAGGAGCTGTATCAATATATGATCTTCGACTGTGACAATTGGCCCGGTGGCAGGATGATCACGCCAACATTGGCTGGCACCCGTCCCGGTGGTGCCATTTCTGCAGCCTGGGCGGTAATGAATTACCTGGGTGTAGAAGGCTATTGCAGCAAACACAAGCAAGTGACCGATGCGAGGCAGGCCGTGGAAACGGGCGTAAAACAACTCGGCTTCGACGTTCTGGGCAGCCCACAACTGGGTATCATTGCCTTCAGCCATCGCCACGTGAACGTGTTTGCTATCTATAAACAAATGTACAAAAAAGGCTGGTTTACCAGCTTGACGACAGAGCCAAAAGCATTGCACCTTATGCTCTCTCCCATCCATAAAGAGGTAACGTCCACGTACCTGGATGATCTGAAGGCATCGATAGAGATTGTCCGGGCCGGCAATTCCGATTCTGTGAAAGAAGCGCGATATAGTTAGTTCCTGTCCTTATTGAATATTGAAAGCGACCACTCGGAACTAACCCGCTCGATGCTTGAATCTGGACAAGAACTAGTTAGGAGGCATCAATGAGTTATCAGTGGAACTACGGCGATATTTTAAATGCCGTCGATGAAATCACGCCGGGCGACAGACCGGCACTGATTCACGGTGACAGGGTTATATCACATGAAGCATTTGTAACCCGCACAAATAATCTCGCCCAGAACCTTCTGCAAAATGGCGCAGAGCCTGGGGATAAGATCGCTTTCTACATGAGAAATTGCCCTGAATACAGCGAGGGGATTGCAGCAGCTTTCAAAGCATCTCTCACCCACGTGAATGTGAATTACCGATACATAGAACATGAACTGATTTATCTACTGGATAATTCTGATGCTACCGTGGTTATGTACCATTCCGAATTCGAACCTTTTATCGAACATATTCATGAACGTTTGCCGAAGGTTAAGCAATGGATTGAGGTTGAGGAAGGCCACACACACAGCGAATCAGAAGATTCTTATTACGAAGAGCTGGTCGGTATGGGTGATGGCTCCAGAGTTGACGTTAAACACTCCCCCGATGACCTGCTCTTTATCTATACCGGTGGTACAACAGGCATTCCCAAAGGGGTGATGTGGCGCCATGATGATCTGTTTCAGGTAATGGGGGGCGGTGGCAACCCGAGATTGGGCATCCCCCCTTGCGTCGATCTTGAGGAACTCATTGAACGACTCAAGGTTCGTCCTGCGACAGTTAACCTGCCGCTACCACCGATTATGCACGGTACTGGATTGCTGTCGGCGATGGGTGCCATGAGCACCGGAGGTACCTGCATTACCCTGGCGTCACGCAGCTTTGAACCGGAACTGGCGCTGGAAAATATTGACCGGCACAAGGTGACGGCAGTAACCATTGTTGGTGATGCCTTTGCCCGCCCCATACTTGAGGCTCTCGATGCCAACCCCGGGAAGTATGATATATCTTCCGTTTTTGCAATCTCGTCCTCAGGCGTGATGTGGACCCGTGAAGTTAAGGCCGGACTCCTGACTCACAACGAAAATATGTTGCTGGTAGATGGATTTTCATCTTCCGAGGCGATTGGCCTCGGAAGCTCTATCATGACAAAGGATGAAGAGGTTGAAGTCGCCAAATTTACGTTGGGAACCCGGTGTAAGGTTTTCACGGAAGAAGGTGTGGAGGTGCGCCCCGGCACAAACGAACCCGGCATGGTCGCAGTGACCGGTTTTCTCCCCATTGGTTATTACAAGGATCAGGAGAAAACAAACAAAACCTTTAAAGTGATCGACGGTGTTCGTTACTCCATCCCCGGGGACTGGGTTCAGGTTGAAAAAGACGGCTCGCTCACGTTGTTGGGGCGTGGCAGCAACTGTATCAACACTGCCGGGGAAAAAGTCTTTCCTGAAGAGGTGGAAGAAGCGCTTAAATTTCACAGCGCGGTTGCCGATGCGCTTGTAGTTGGCGTAGCAGATCCAAAATGGGGTCAGGCAATCACAGCGGTAGTGAAATTAAATCCTGGATTCGAACTGGATGAGATAGAAATGCATGACTTTACCCGGCAGCACCTGGCAGGCTACAAAATTCCGAAACACATTTTTCAGAAGGACGACCTGAATCGTGCGCCCAACGGTAAGCCAGATTATCAGTCCATCAGGGAATTTGCAGAAACACAGTTAGCCCGCGGGCATTGAATCAGCCATGAAGTATAGGGATTTTGGCACGACCGGTTTGAAGGTTTCTGAACTGGTATTCGGCGCTGGTGCTGTCGGTGGCCTGCTAATCAACCAGGATGACGATACCAGACGCAAGGCTATCAGGCTGGCCCTCGATGCTGGAATCAACTGGATCGACACCGCACCCTCCTACGGCAACGGCAGGTCAGAGCAAGCACTGGGCTGGCTGCTGGATGAACTTGATGACAAGCCGCACATTTCCACGAAATTCACTATTGATACCAGGAATCCTGATCTGCATGGGCAAATTGAGGAAAGCCTCCACGGCAGCCTTGAACGACTTAAGCTGAATAAGGTAACGCTGCTTCAACTACACAATCCCATAGGCGCTGCAACAAACAAACGCATCATCGGCTTGAGTGAAGTTCTAAAACCACACGGCGTGCTGGACATCCTTGATGAATTTAAATCCCAGGGAATGATTGATCATTTCGGTATTACTGCGCTAGGCGAGGCTGCCGCGATCACCAGGGTAATCAAGAGCAATCGCATTGCCTCGGCCCAGGTGTATTTTAACCTCCTGAATCCCTCTGCCGCTATAACACCGCCTCCATCTTGGCCTTATTACAATTTCACCGGTATCGTCGATACCTGTTTTGAGCATGGCGTGGCACCGATGAACATTCGCGTATTTTCCGCAGGTATCATCGCGACCGAAACAAGGCATGGAAGAGAAAGACCACTTACCGCCGGAGATACCGTCGAAAGTGAAACGAGAAAAGCAGCGAGTCTCTTCCATCACATTGGCGATGAGAATGGCACTCGCGCTCAAACCGCGATACGTTTTTCACTCGCTCACACGAGGTTTGCCTGCATTATAGTAGGGCTGGCGGAAATCGGGCATCTTGAAGAAGCCATCGCCGCGCAAGCGTTAGGCCCCCTGCCCGCATCCGCCATTGACAAGATCAATCACGCATACAAGACCTTCACCTTATGAGGGAGGAAAAACCATGATCACTGTTTGGGGAAGGCGAAACTCAGTCAATGTGCAAAAAGTGATGTGGGCAGTGGGTGAACTTGAAGTGGAGTACAAGCGTCACGACATGGCCGGGTCCTTTGGCGTCACTGAAGAATATCTCCTGCTTAATCGAAAAGGCACTGTACCTACAATCCAGGACGGGGACCTAACTCTGTGGGAATCCAATGCCTGTGTTCGTTACCTTGCAAAAACCTACGGAATGGGGTCGCTCTATCCGTCTGATCCGGCAACTGCTGCAATCGCTGATCAATGGATGGAATTTCAAACCAGTACTCTGACGCCTCCATTTTTCCAGATATTTTTTAACAAAATCCGGCTACCGGCTGAGAAATCCCGAGTTGATCAGATCGAAATGGGTATCACAGCATGCGCGGCCATCTTCAAAGACCTCGATGATCATCTGGCGGGCAAAAACTATATTACGGGTGACGATTTCACCATGGGCGACATCTGCGTGGGCACTCTTCTATATCGCTATTTCAGCATGGACATAGAGCGTCCCGACATTCCTAACGTGCAAACCTGGTACGCCTGTCTGCAGGGACGA
>JAPUGI010000177.1 GCA_027292925.1 Gammaproteobacteria bacterium | reverse complement strand
CCAATGTTGTCAGCGAATACGAACTCGACGCGTTCAGGAATGTAGCCGAAGCAAAAGCCCCTAAGCTGCTTTATCTCGACAAGGCAATGTTAATGAAACAGCAGGTAACCCTGTCCGAGAAGCTCTATCCCGACAGTATCAGGATTGCTGATGCGAACCTGAAGCTTGAATATCATTTCGACCCGCAGCATGAAGATGATGGTGTTAGTGTCAATGTACCCGTAGCAATTTTGAGACAGGTCTCAAAAGCCCAGGTTGATTGGATAATTCCGGGTCTTCTCAGAGAAAAGTGTCTCGCCCTGATCAGATCCTTGCCAAAATCGCTGCGTAAGAACTTTATTCCTGCACCAGAGTATGCTGACAAGGTTGTACAGGGGCTTGAATATGATGGTCGTGAGCTTACTACTGTATTGAGCGAAAAATTATTTCAACTCAGTGGCGTCAAGGTAGCACAAGATGCGTTTAATTCTTCTATTATTGATCGCCACCTTAACATGAACCTTCGTATTGTCGATGAAAATGGAAAGATTCTCGGCAGTGGTCGCGACATTGATGCTCTTATTGAAAAGTTCGCAGGCGAGGTTACACGCGGATTTTCTCGAAGGACCCGCCATGATATAGAAAAAGAAGGGATCATTGACTGGACTTTTGATGAGTTGCCAGCACAGGTTGAGATTGAGCAAGCTGGTATTCGCATCAAGGGCTACCCCGCGATTGTGGACAAAGGGGACAGTGTTTCTATCGAGGTAATAGACAACCGCCTCACTGCGGGGCGACTGAGTGAACGGGGCCTGTTACGGCTGGTGATGCTTCAACTCAAGGAGCAGAAAAAGTACGTCGAGAAAAGTATTCCCGGCTTTGAAAAATTTGCCCTGTTTTATGCAACCCGGGGATCCAGGGATGAACTGCTGAGCCATACCGTCTCGGCTATTTTCAGATACACCTTCGTTGAGGGGAAAGAAAATGTACGAAACGAGCCTGAATTCAGGCAGCGAATGAAGGAAAAACAGCATCTGATGGAAACGATGAATCAGGTGGCAAGGTTGCTGGACGTAATTTTGAAACAATCTCTGGAGATAGAAGAGCAATTGAAGAGCACAGCCACGGACCACACCAGGGAGACGTATTCTGATATTAAGGACCAACTTGGTCGGTTGCTCGCACCGGGATTCCTGGCTTTGGTTCCCCTGCGCTGGCTAAGCCAGTACCCGCGGTACTTGAAGGCAATTCAGTACAGGATAGACAAGCTGCAGGGTAATTTGGACCGTGACAAGGTGCATATGGAAGAGATCATTGGTTATTCGCAGAGACTGTTTGAGTTGGATGATCCTGCTCCTGAAACATTGCAACAATATCGTTGGATGTTGGAAGAGTATCGAGTATCTTTGTTTGCTCAGCCGGTTGGAACGAGCATGCCAGTGTCTGCTAAGCGTCTCGAAAAAGAATGGGAAAAATCTGTTTCGGTTTAGCTCGTAATTAGATGAAACAAATAGTCCCCTTAATCCTTGGAATCGCCCTGTCATTACCACTGTCAACACCGGCTTTGGCGCAGAATGACGAAAACGAATTCACCGATCCAGACCCCTGGGTTCGCGCAAATCGCGTTACCCACAATTTCAATGATTTCGCCGACAGAATCCTGTTACGACCAGTAGCGGTTGCTTATAGCAAGGTAATTCCACGGCTCGCGAGACGTGGCGTTGGCAACATATTTTCCAACCTGGGGGATGTGGGCAATGCATTAAATAATGTAATGCAGGGAAAGGTTGCTGACGGGGCCGGTGATCTGGCGAGGGTTCTTATCAATTCAACCGTTGGCATAGGTGGACTTTTCGATGCGGCGTCGCGAATAGGACTTGGTGAACATGAAGAAGATTGGGGTCAGACATTTGCAAAGTGGGGTGTGCCACAGGGTCCCTATGTTGTTATTCCAGGGCTTGGTCCGGGCTCAGTGCGTGACGGTGTAGCCAGGATTTTCGATGGCGTCCTCGATCCGGTTCGCTACCTCTATCCCGTATCCCATCGCAATGGAACCTACACCCTACGTGTGGTACGGAACCGCGCTAACTTACTCGCTGTAGAAAGTGTTGTTTTCGGCGACAAGTATATTTTTTACCGGGATGCATATTTGCAGAGACGTGAATACCTGGTAAATGATGGTGAGGTGAGCGACCCATTCGCTGACGACTTCTAACGAACGAAAAGGGGCGTAAGATAGCCGTTTTCGCCAACTTGATCATCAAAGACCTGACCCTGGTTTCTGCTCCCTTGTTGCGCAGGGAAAAGCTTCGCCGAAACGACCTTTGACCTAGGTTTACCCTTTGTCGAGAAAACAGCCCTAAATACTTGTAACTATTGAATTTTAGGGGTAAAGTTTGCACCGTTTCTTGCTCTAGTAGAGTGGAGATGACATTTTTTCGACGACAATGTGTATTTTAGATGTGTAAACATTAGATGGGTGTCGGCGACAGCGAAATCCTGGTGGTGGAACAACCATCGGGCGCTGAAAGCGAACTACAGCGTCTGCTTCAAGACAGTGGCTTCAAAACGACTAACGTCACCACTGAGGGTGACTGTCTCTCTCAGATTCGTACCTCCAAACCTGATCTTGTACTGCTCTCCCTTACCAAATCTGTAATTGATGCTCACTCCTTGATCAGCGAGATACTAAAGATTGATGCCAATCTGCCGATAATCCTTACAAGCGTTGATGGAGAAGAGGACAAACTGGTGAGTTTGTTGGAAGCTGGTGCCGCGGATTTTCTGAGGTTTGTAAGCGGCCAGGGAACGCTTTTGAAATACGTTATCGAGAAGACTATCCAGCGTCAGTCTATTCATGAACTCCATATAGCCACCGAAGAAAAGCTTGAATACCTGAATCTCAAATTGGGCGAAAACCTGAAGATTCTCGAGCGTGACCAGCAGGCGGGTTTCAGAGTGCAGCGGGGCATGATGCCGGTAGCACCCACGACGATTATTAAGGTCACCTTTGATCACCGGATTTTTCCTTCGTTGATATTAAGTGGTGATTTTATTGACTATTTCGAATTGCAAGATAGAAGAATGCTGTTCTACATCGCAGACGTATCGGGGCATGGAGCATCAAGTGCCTTTGTAACTGTGTTGCTAAAAAGCCTGTCGAGAAGGTTGCAAAGAGACTATAAAAGCCTCGGCTTTGATTCCCCAGGTAGCATTTTGACCTGGTTGAACCGTGAACTTTTGCAGTGTGATTTGGAACAACATGTGACGATGTTTCTTGGAATTGTAGATTGTGAAGAGAACACGCTTGAGTACAGCAATGCGGCCCAATTTCCTGCTGCCATTTTGAGCAGTGATGATGGTGCACAATTCCTGGAAATAGGTGGGTTACCACTGGGTTTATATCAAGCGCCGGAGTATGATTCGCGCTCGGTTTCATTGCCGTTGCACTTCACAATTGTGATGTTTTCCGACGGAGTGTTCGAAATCATGCCTCAACAGACACTAAAGGCTAAAGAAGAACACCTGCTGTCAGTGGTAAAATGTGGAAAGAGAGACGTAGAAGCTCTGGCAGAACAGCTTGGTATTGAGAGTACCAGGGAAGTTCCAGATGATATTGCAGTATTTACAGTAGCCGGAGTTGGCTAGTTCGATGGGTAAAATACTATTTGCTGAAAGGGACGGAGTCCAGGTCCTGAAATTTGTTGGCGACGTACGGGTAACCTTAGGTCCAACCATCAGCACGTTCCTGTCCAAACTAGGCCAATGCAAGACTTTCAAGTCGGTCATCATTGACCTGACGGAAACCGAAGGTATTGACAGCACCTCCCTGGGATTACTGGCGAAGATTTCTCTTACCACCCAGGAGGCGTTCAACACAATTCCCACAATCGTCTCCCCAAATGAAGATATCAGCCGCATTCTCGAGAGTATGGGTTTCGGCAAGGTGTTTGTGATTCTCGAAGAGTTGATTACCGAGTGTGGTCAATTGGGAGAACTACCTACCGAGATCGTCTCTGAATCCAATCTCAGAAAGCAGGTGCTTGAAGCTCATAAAGTCCTGATGAGTTTGAATGAGCGTAATCAGGGTGAATTCCGGGAATTGGTGCATGCACTGCAGCACGAAAGTTTAGATGCAGTTCCGGTACCGAGAAATCGAGTCGCATAATAGTTCCTGTACGGACCTAGCCCCGATGATCTTAGAATCTGTACGGGAACCAGCTAATCTTCCCTCGCCAGAATCTTGGCTTGAATAAAATCCTCATTTGCAAGGTGTACCAACCCTGATATGCGACGAATGATGTGTTCTTCAAACGCATCGATACGTCCGTCGGCGAAAGCGACTTCCCATAAATTCTTGACTAGCTGTTTCTTGGCAGGGTAATCATAGTGTTTGTTAATAAGCCTGGTAAAAGAGTAAAGGTCATGAGCCTCATCCGATGCA
>JAPUGI010000176.1 GCA_027292925.1 Gammaproteobacteria bacterium | reverse complement strand
AAATTCATCCTTCAGGCAGGTGCGCCAGGTCTCCAGCAATATCGGGAAGTCTTCATATTTGAACACGGCATCCATCAGTTTTTGCGATTGCAGGCGGCTCATCCACAAGGGTTTGCGTTCGTTGAATCTTCCCTTGGAAAGCAGCAGGGCCCGACCCGCATTTTCCCGGAATCTGGCGCCAAAAAAACCAGATCCCTCGAGGCGGTGGCGCAATAGCCGTTCGATGTTCGCTGCCGGTACAAGCTGGAGTAGTTCTGTCGTGTCCAACTCATGTGGAAGTTGCAGTACCAGGGATTCGTTACTGACAAATACCTCGGGCTGCTCTCCGAATTCCTGTTGCCAGGCTGCTTCCAGCGCCATGGCGAGCGGACGGTTTAGCATCGCTCCCCATCCGGTGTGTAACACAATCTGGTGACCCCTGGCCTTTCCTGGTCCTGACCCGACTTTTTCTACCAACAAGTGATGACGGTGCGGAAGATCGGCCTGGCAGTGCTCCTTCTGTCGTTTCAGGTAGCTAACGATTTCGTCGGCAACTCCTTTTTCCAAATGGAAGTCATCAATAAGCTCGTTTTTGAATTCCTGGCGTTCCAGGTTGGCGTTCGCGTGTTCCAGGAACTGGCCAACTCGCTGGGCATAGTGAAAATTACGACTTAAGGGTTCTGATTTCCAAAATGGCGGTGCTAGTGCTCCTGCCTTGGCTGGTCCAACGATGACATCGTTGTGGGTTATTTTCTTGACCTGCCAGTGCTGGGTGCCGAAGGCAAACACCTTGCCGATGTTTGCCTCCCAGACAAATTCCTCGTCCAGTTCTCCGATCCTGGCGTTGCTATCCTCGTGGCGCAATTGGAAGTATCCCCGATCAGGAATCACACCACCGGAAAGGTACAACGACATCAATGCGCGTTTGCGCGCTTCGATGGTATTTTCCAGGCGATCAATCATGACTTTCGGTTTCAGTTCGCGAATGTGGTTGTCCGCATAGCGACCGGCAAGCATGTTGAGTACCAGGTCGAACTGCTGCCTCGGCAGTGAGTTATATGGCGTTGACCTGCGTAATTCCTTGAACAACTCATCAATGTCCCAGACCACCGTTCCTGTCATGGATATGATAATTTGTGCCAGAACATCCAGTGGACAGGTGATCATCTCAACAGGTTCGATATCTCGTGCAAGAACAGCCTTGCTCAAGACAGCCGCTTCAATAAAATCGTGAGGATGGGTCGGGTAAATTGAGCAACGGCTGGTCTCACCGACACCATGACCGGCACGTCCGATTCGTTGAATTGAAGATGAAATGGAGCCTGGCGACTGGACCAGGATGACCTCGTCCAGGGCGCCGATATCAATTCCCATTTCCAGGGTGCTGGTGGCCACGATCGCTGCCAGGGAGCCAGCCTTAAGTCGCTGCTCTACATCGGCCCTGATATCCCTCGAGAGTGATCCGTGGTGGGCGTAGGCGATGGTTCTACCGGCGACAGTGTTGATTTTGTAGGTCAGTTTTTCACACAGGGCGCGGCTATTGACGAACAGTAATGTAGAGTTGTTCCGCTTGATTCGCTGGAAGAAATCCCTGGCCAGGCTATCCCATACCTTCTCATCTTCACCTCTTGCCGCGATATCCGTCGGGTAGCGTACAGAAATGTCATAAATCTTCTCGTCGCTGGATTTGAGAATGCGGACTTCACGTGGGTTGAATCCGTCTGCAATACGCTCATAGCCACCGATAAGTTGTGCGACCTTCTTAAGGGGATTGATGGTTGCCGATAGTGCTATGCGTTGGAACTCTCCCGAATAAGGCACGAGTCTTTCAACCGCGGACATGAGGTAAACACCGCGTTTGGAATCAACGACGCTATGAATCTCATCGAGAATCACCGTGTCGATCCCGTAAAGCAGTCCCTGGCCACCAAGCGAAGAAAGCAACAGGTTCAGGCTCTCCGGCGTGGTAATCAGGATCTCGGGTGGATGCCTTAACATCTTGCGCCTGGTCCCTGAATCAGTATCACCGCTTCTGGTTTGTACCCTGATGGAGGGGAATTCCATTTTCTCTTTCTCGAAAAGCTGGCGGAGCTGTTTCAACGGGGAAATCAGGTTTCGCTGTATATCGTTATTCAGGGCCTTGAGCGGGCTGATATACAATATGCGGGTACCACCGGGTTCGAGATCGCCGGTGACAAAGCGATTGATGCTCCACAGGAATGCAGTCAGGGTTTTACCTGACCCGGTCGGCGCTGTGATAAGGACGTGCTCCCGCTTGGCAATGACCGGCCATGCAAGGGATTGAATCTCAGTGGGCTTATCGAACTGGTCGTCAAACCATTGCCGAATGAGTGGATGGAAGATATCACTTGTCATTCAGCATGCCCTGGGGACTTTGACTATCCGAATGAGTATCTGTATATATATACAGTATTATATTATTCATCGGTATATGATTCAAGCTGGCGCCAATCATGGCAAAATCCCGGGTATGGTGTCCATAGTCTCTCGATTTGTCTGTTGTTTGAATTTTCTGCTGCTGTCGAATTCACTATTGGCGGAAGCGGTAAATTTTGAGCGACAGGCAATTACCATCGCCTTGACACAGGAGCCGCCAAACCTCAATTCCATTCGTATGACAGACCTGCTGAGCTACTTCGTGATTGGTCATGTAAACGAGGGCTTGCTGCGGTATGACAGGAAAGGACGATTGGCACCCGGTGTGGCTGAATCTTGGGAAGTCTCGGACGAAAAGATCAGTTTCAGGTTACGTCGGGATGCGAAGTGGTCTGATGGAAGTCCGGTAACAGCCCACGATTTTGTGTTCGCCTGGAGACAGGTGAACGATCCTACAGTCGCGGCTCCGTTTGCCGCCATCATGCACCCTCTTAAAAATGCAGAGAAAGTTCAAAATGCAGAGCTGCCGGTTAGCGAACTCGGCGTATCCGCCATCGATGATTTCACCCTGGAAGTTATCCTCGAGCGGCCATGCGGTTACTGCATTAGCCTGATGGCCCATGCCACTTTTTTCCCGGTCAAAGAAAGCTTCTATCAATCGACACAAGAAAAATATGGTGCGGAGGTCGAACAGCTGTTGTACAACGGGCCCTTCATGTTAACTGCATGGACCCATGGCTCATCCATGGTAATGATCAAGAATCCACGCTATTGGAACGCTGCCGCCATCCACCTTAACGAGATTAACGTTGGCTATATCACTGAGGATAATCGAACCCGGCTCAACCTGTTTCGTGATGGCAGTATTGCACTGGTGAGACTTGGTGCGGAAACTGTCCAGGATGCTTCGAACCAGGGCTTGCGCCTCAGGACATTCGTTACCGGTGGTGTGGCCTATGTCTGGTTCAATCACCGTTCCGGTCATGTCACGTCACACCGGAAGATACGCAAGGCCATTGCCCTGGTGTTCGATACCAATCTTTTCGTCAACAAGATTATCGCTATTCCAGGATACAAACCGGCATATACATTTTTTCCATCCTGGTTGAATGGCGTTGAAAGAAAGTTCTCGTTGGAATACCCACCTACTATTGTCAAACCTGATTCAACGCAGGCGTTGCGACTCATGGCGGAAGCGAAGAAGGAGTTGAACCTTGACTCACTGCCTGAATTAACACTGCTTACGGTTACCTCTCCTACAGGCGCAAAAGTTGCTGAATTCTTCCAGGGCCTGCTCAATCAGTCACTTGGCATCACGGTCAAGGTTGATCAGCAAACATTTAAGCAATATCTGAACAAAGCCAGGGCAGGTCAGTTTGATCTGGTGCTATCCAGCTGGTATCCGGACTTTAACGATATTGTGACCTATGCAGACCTGTTGGCCTCCTGGAATCCAAACAACCGCGGTGAATATGTGAATGCCGAGTACGATCGATGGTTTCGTGTATTGCAGGGATCGATGGACTTAACCATCCGCATGGGTGCCGCAGCAGAACTGCAAAAAATCATCATTGATGATGTTCCTTTGTTACCCACGGCGGAGACAGGTTCAGCCTATGTACAGCACCCGAAACTCAAGGGAGTCGTGAGAAGAGTCCTGGGACAGGATCCCGATTATACGTTCGCAAGGGTGGTTGAGTAGTTATTCAGAGTTTCCTTAAACAATCTCAAAGTATCGCGCGTATTCCCAGGGGGTCGGTTGCTTGGCGTCAGGATCTCCACCTTCAGTATGAAACGAGAACCACTCTAGTTTGCGCGTCTTAATCCAATATTCAACTTCCGGGGCTCCCAGAATTTCCTTGAGGTAGCTGTCATTGCCCAGTGCCTCTGCGGCTGTGGTAATTGTCCTGGGTAATCGTTTAAAACTCTCGGGCAGGCCCCAGGCTATGTGGTTAAATTCGTCAGGAGGCGCGATC
This sequence comes from Gammaproteobacteria bacterium, assembly GCA_027292925.1. Classification (GTDB taxonomy): domain Bacteria; phylum Pseudomonadota; class Gammaproteobacteria; order Pseudomonadales; family Azotimanducaceae. Next base: position 8,578 of record JAPUGI010000176.1, on the reverse strand, counting down.
TGGTGACGCAAACCGGCAATACCCCCGGCGAGGATAACCGCCAGACCCAGATACGGGTTCAGGTCCCCGGCGCCAAGTCGATGTTCTACCCGGGTCAAATCTGCACTTCTTGAGATGAGACGTAGTGCGCAGGATTTGTTTTCTTCACCCCAGGTGGCGGTTAATGGCGGAGCAGAGAACTCGGTCAGGCGCCTATATGAATTAATCGTTGGGCAAAGGTAGGAAACCGCCCCGGGCATGGTCTTGATCATGCCGCCAACCCAGTGGCGCAGCAGGTCAGAATAGTTATCCGGTTTATCTGCATCATAAAAAACAGCTTCACCATTTTTGGTCAGTGAATGGTGCATATGCATGCCGCTGGAAAAACCCGGAATGGGGTGCGCCATAAACGTCACACTCATATCGAAGTCAACCGCTACTTCATAGATAACTTGCTTCGTTCTCACTGTCGTATCGGCGATTGTGACCGGATCAGATGGGTTAAGATTCAATTCCACCTGGCCGACTCCGTTTTCATCACTCCAGCCTTCCCAATCAATGCCGTACCAATCCAGGCGTTTAGTGACCTCGTCCATAAATGTCTTGGCATGATAAGCATTGCGCAGGTAGTAGATGGTCTTTAATTTGGAAGCACCAACAGCTTCAAGATTCTGATATTTCTTGCGGCGCGCATCATTGAATGAGTCGTTGAACAGGTAGAACTCAAGTTCACAGGTTGCCTTCACCTCATACCCCATGTCAGCGATTTCCCTCACAAGGCGCTTTAAGTTGGTCCTGGGGCAGAGATTGATCGGGGTACCGTCCACCTGCACAAAATCACAGATACAATGTCCCAGATTCGGATCATTGCCATCGGGAATGAGCGTGTCCAGATCCGGTTTTAATGCAATGTCACCCAGTGTTTTGTGCCTGAAGTCGTGCCAGAGTGTCAGGTGAAGTGTCCCGGCCAGGTCCATGGCGAGGGACATATCGCTGATAGCATGACCATGGGTAAGTGTCTTGGTGAACTTACGCCGATTGCAATATTTACCGACAGCCACGCCTTCGAGGTTAGTGGCCTGAGTACGGATAACATCAACGTGATGTCGGTCCAGCCAGGACTCGAGATTCTCCTCACCCCTAAATGGTTCGTTATCCATGATCGAATTCTCCCAGCATCATCTTGAGAGTTGCTTCACTGAGGATGGTCAGGTGGTGCAGTGAACCATGAATTCGAATCCTGCCCGCCAATACTTCGCCGATAAGGACGGTTGATCCGGAGAGAAGGTGAGAGAGGTTTTTGGATTCACCACTGATTTCTATCTCAGGGTCTCCTTCGCCAAATAATAGATCCCGGTTCTCATCTGTACTGGTGAATTTGATGGTTTTCGGCATACCGGCTAATGAGTGCGCGCTATCCCAGAATCTCTTGGCGTCGTCAGCCCAGCTTGATGTCGGAAAATTGAGCAACTGACCTATCTTGTAGGCAAACAAAGGATGCCGCCAGTGCCCTTCAACGGAAGGTTTGTAACCTGGCTCTGACATTTTTAAAAAATCCAGCCTGACGATGATTTTTGCGCTGTCGCTGATACCATGCCTGATGTGTATATGATTGCCGTGAATTGTAATCGTCAGGGACTGGGGGTCAGTCGTGGATGCCAATGAAAAGCAGCCGGTGATTGACCTGGCGATGGCAGCGTGACCCGGGTTTGAAAGTGAATGTTTTAAAATTGTGCCGAATGTAATGACAATCGGAACAGGGTCGTCCTCCAGCTCAAATACGAAATCTGAAGTCATGGGGCTCCATAGGACTAAAAAAACGCATAGTAGTGGGTGATCACGATAGGTGTCTACCATGCTGGGATGTAATCGTTAAAATCAGGACGTGAATAGAAGGCGGCTTAGGGATGAATTCACCGGTTCTATACCAATATCTAATCTGGATGATGTTGACCCTCGCACCGGTCGTATTCGTCGTGCTTTTCTTCGTTTCTGCACCTTATGGAAGGTTCGCGAGGGGTGGTTGGGGACCAGCTGTCAACAATCGTTTTGCCTGGTTTGTGATGGAGGCTCCGGCATCCCTGTTAGTAGCATATATTATGGTATTCGAGATGGACCTATCCACCGTGACGCTGGTGTTCCTCATCATCTGGCAGTTGCACTATTTTCACCGTGTCTTCATCTATCCATTCTCCTTGAGAGGCACCAGGTCAATGCCTGTTGTCATCCTACTGATGGCAGTCCTGTTTAACAGCATCAATGCCTATCTCATCGGTTATCATTTTGTCTTTCAAGGTGACCAATACGAACTCGACTGGCTCGCGTCGCCAACCTTTATAGGCGGCATCATCTTGTACGGCACCGGCTATGTCATTACTAAACGCTCAGATGCCATCTTGCGTAATCTTCGCAGCCCCGGTGAAGATGGCTACAAGACACCCCACGGATTCCTTTATCAATATGTGAGTTGTCCAAACTACCTGGGCGAGATCATTCAATGGGGAGGCTGGGCACTGCTGACCTGGTCTATTGCTGGCCTGGTATTTCTCATCTGGACAATGGCCAATCTCGTGCCGAGGGCGATTGCACATCACAAGTGGTATGGCGAAACCTTTCCCGACTATCCAGTGCAGAGAAAGGCATTGGTCCCCTTTATTATTTAACACTACTTTGCAACCGCTCTGGCTTTTTTATTTAACAGCCGCTCTGGCAGTCGAGAACACAGACAGCAATGCCGGAAGTGAAACCAGGGTTAAGACCATCAGCGCACTCAGTGCGAAGGTTAAAAGCACACCGATGGAATAGATTCCCTGGTGGCTTGAAAAGGATAAGGCGCCGAATGTTCCCAGTGTTGTCAAGGTGCTGAGAAATACCGCCCTCGGTGTGCTGGATTTTGCCAGGTCCCTTATATCAGGTGATTCATGGAAGCGCTCGACGATGTGGATACCGTTATCGACGCCCAGTCCAAAAATCAGTGGTACCACCACGACATTAGCCATATTCAGTGGCAGATCAATAACGACTGAAGTCGCAAATGTAATCATCGCCGTCATGGCAAGCGGGATAAACACCAGGATGGCATCTAGGAGGCTGCGTAATGCCAGCACCAGCACTATCATGATGCTGGTTACAGCGATGGCAATGGCTTGTTGAAAAGCGGTAATGACTATTTCACCAATACCCAGATCAACCACCGGTTTTCCGGTTGCATCCTTGATAATGGATTGAACTTCCGTCGTGAATCGACGCATCGCCGTTACCGGTACAATGTTTTCGCTTGGAGTGACAGTTACCACGACTTCGCCATGTTCCGATACCAGCCGGTCACGGAGCGCCTCCGGCAGATCACCCAGTTCAAACTGCCCTGCAGAAACAGCGTTTTCGAGCCAGCTAAGTTCTTCGAGCGCAGGTGCGATCACGTTTGTTTCAAATGCCCGTTTAGTGTGAGTGTCGCTGATTGCAAGTTTGCCTAGCGACAGATGTAATCGTTGCACGGCACCTTTGAGTTCAGTGTCCACCGTTGGTGCGCGGGTGTACGCCTCGCTCGCCACCAGAAGTTGCTGAATAAATTCATCCCGCTCCGAATCACCGTAGGGAGCAGTGTTTACTTCTGGGTAAAAAGTACTGGTCAACATGATTTGTGCGTCTTCCAGGATGTAGAGTTTTTCTTCCTGATCGAGTGGAACATAATCCTGCGGAATCATGACTTCAGACACTGAAGTCAGCTGTAGTAGTCTCTTTTTTACAGCCTCTGCTGCAGCCATATCAGCCGCGACGTAACTGATGGCGTAATCGGTGATGACGTCCTCTTGCTGCAATTCGGACAAGGTCGTCATGGCTTCGGAATTCTGGTCCTTCAGCGACAGGGTGCTGTAATCAAAATAAGCATCCTTGCCGATGTAAGTGGCTAACCCGGCGGCTGCGAATGTGATCGCCACCACCGCCTTTCTGTACTGGTAAAGGTTGCCTGCGGCAGCAGTGAGATATGCCGTCCGGGGAAGAGGATTTGGTTCGCCCACGATGGCGAAAAACGCCGGGATGACTGTCAGGCTAACGGCGACCGCGATGATCATTCCACCACCGGAAATAATCCCAAGCTCTGCCAGTCCGAGATATTCCGTCGGCACAAATGCCAGGAAACCCAGGGCGGAAGTGATCCCACAAAGACTGATGGCAGGTCCAATCTTAACGCTGCTGTAGACGAGAGCGTCCTTTTTACTGTGCTTGGCTATGGACTCCTGGTAGCGCAGGCTCAGGTGGATGGCAAAATCGACGCCCAGACCAATAAACATGACCAGGAATACTATCGAGATGGTGTTGTATTGCCCCACCGTGAGGATGGCATAGGCGGCGGTCCAGATCAGGCCGATAATCATCGTCAGGTAGGTTGCCAGTATTATCCGCAGTGAACGAACGCCAAATATCAGGACCAGAATCAGCAATACTGCGGCCATTGACCCTGCCAACTGGGCACTCTGCATTGCACTTTCTATTTCTCCATGATCCAGTGGTATCTGTCCGGTAAGCCTGATATCCACCAGGGATTTTTGTGGATGCTCGAGACCATCGATGACTGATTGAATTTCCCGGATAATTTTCTGGTTGGGCAAGGTTTCTCCAAAATTCTGCCGACCCTGAACGAAGATGGTGTTGTACAAGGTGTCGTCACTGTCGCGATTTACCATTTCATCTCTCCAGGCCACTGGAAGGGATCGGCCATCAAGGGTCGAATCAATCGCATCGGTCAGGAGATCAGTGACTCGCGACATACTGCCGGGCATCCCTCGGCCGGGCACCTCCTCATTTTCATTCAAGGCATCAGTTAACAGTTTGAATAAACCTCGCAGGTTGGGATCCCTTGCGATGGAGGTCAGGAAGGGCTGGGCGTCCGCCAGGTCGGTGACAAGGGAATCCAGGTCATCCGGATTCAGGAATAACAGCGCGTGTTTGTCCATAAACTTATCGTTAGCGGGTCCATAGACAAGCTGGAAGATGTCTGTTTTTCTGGCGAGTTGCGTCTCCAGTGTGCGGGAGACGTTTGACACCGCGGATAGGTTTCGTCCGCTAACGACGACAAAGGTGTTGTTTACATACTGGGGAAAAACTAAAGAAAATCTGTCATACACCTGTTTCCAGTGGGTATCCTGGCGTATGAGCTTGGTGGTATCAGAGTTGATACTGAACTGCGTAACAGCGATGTAAAGTGCGACAAGTGTGACGAAAGTAATTGCGCTTAACACTTGTCGTGGACGGGATATTACAAAACCTGTCCATGAAATGAGGAAATTGCGATACATTATCAGGGGCGCCCGGCTAGGGGAGGCTGGCCTTATCCTGATTGTCTTTGATGGTTTGCCTGATTTCTTTGATAACACCCGTTACGCCAGCGGACTTGAACGTTGCGGAATAAGTAGAGCGTTTGAGTGATAAATCGGATACGCCATTGGCGACAACGTCAAATATCCTCCACTGGCCATCCAGCTCCACCAGTTGATAATCCAGATCTACAATCTCCGAACTGGTGTGCAACCTGGTACGGACGATTACGCGGTCGGAGTTAACTGATTTCTGCCCAAGAATATCGAAGTATTGCTGTGAGTAGGCGGGGAATCGGCTGGCATAGCTGGAAACGATGACTTCACCCATCAATGCCATGATGGTTGCCTTATTTCCTTCCTCGATTTTTCGCCAATTGCGTCCCAGTGCGATGCGGGCAACGGTACCGGTATCAAAATTATTCGCCACGTATGGGGTCAACAGTTGGACTCTGTCACTGTAACTGCTGGACTTCATCACTTCGATCAAACCTTCGTGGAATTCACTAACAGGCGTGGTGGGTTCCGCCAGGGCATGAATACAAAAATTGAATGCTAGGAACAGACTAGCTACCAGCGTCCTGGTTTCCCTGGTCATTCTCGACAAATTCTACAACCTCCAAATGAAATCCCGATATGGCGTTGAACCGGGTGGGGGAGCTCAACAATCGCATCTTACCCACGCCGATATCACGAAGTATCTGGGAGCCGGTACCTATCACCCTGAAAACACCCAATTCGTTGGTGTGGCGTTCATCCGGTGGCATTTCCGGAAAATATTTCACCTGTGCCAGCGCTTCGGCCTGAGTAGTCTCCTGGCCCACGATGACAATGACGCCTTTATTTTCCTGGGATATTTGTTGCATTGAATCCTGCAGGGACCAGGTTTTTTTGTATCCCGGTCTTTGGGTGCCCAGTACATCACGAAGGGAGTTAACCACCTGGACCCTGACCAGGCAGGGATCGTCTTCGTCTATGTCACCTTTGACCAGCGCGTGGTGAACACAATCAGAGATCTTGTCGGTGTAGGTTCTTAAATGGAAGTCCCCATGGTTGGTGGTGATTGATTTTTCATCCACCAGTTCAATTGTCTTGTCATACAGTGCACGGTATTGGATCAGGTCAGCGATGGTCCCGATTTTGATGCCGTGTTTTTCGGCAAATGATTCCAGTTCCGCTCGTTGAGCCATTGTGCCGTCTTCGTTCATGACCTCAACGATAAGGGCGGCAGGTTCATAACCCGCCATCCTGGCAAGGTCACAAGCCGCTTCTGTATGACCGGCCCTGGTCAGCACGCCGCCTGCTTTCGAGATCAACGGGAAAATATGGCCAGGCATCACCAGGTCCGCAGGCTTTGCATTTTTTGCGACGGCGGCGCGAACCGTTTTTGCGCGATCGGCGGCTGAAATACCAGTCGATATATCATCGGCGGCTTCTATCGAGACGGTGAAGTTGGTTTCATGCATGGACGAATTGTGCTCCACCATCAGGGGTAGATTCAGTTGCCGGCCACGTTCTTCCGTGATCGGCAGGCATATCAGACCACACGCATAGCGAGCAAAAAAGGTGACAGTTTCCGGCGTGACAACGTCAGCCGCGATGATCAAGTCGCCTTCATTCTCGCGGCTTTCGTCATCCATGAGAAGAACCATTTTCCCCTGGCGAAAGTCATCGAGGATTTCATCGATCGTGTTTATCGGCACTTATGTCCCCGCTTAATTATCTGCAACGCCGGATTATACCCCCTGTCCCGAGGCGCAGGCGAAGGAACTCGAAAGAAAAGCAAGTCAGGACGAAGGCTAGTTCCCGTCGTATAATAATCACCCTTTTCCCCGGACAACCTTATTTCCTTGGACAAACTGAATTTCGTATCCCAGCTCAGCACGATTTGTGGCGATAACATCATCACGGATAAACCCCGGCGACGGGTCTATGAAACAGACGGTTTAACTGCAAAAAAACAACTTCCCTGGCTGGTGGTATTACCTGCAAGCATTGAAGAGGTTCAGCAAATCGTGAAGTTGTGTCATCAGTTCGAGGTTCCTGTTGTCGCGCGGGGTGCGGGGACCGGATTATCCGGTGGCGCAATGCCACACGCTGAAGGCGTGTTGCTCGTCCTGGCGAAGCTTAACCGGGTGCTTTCTGTGGACGTTGAGAACCATCTTGCTACCGTTGAGCCTGGAGTGACCAATCTCGCCATTTCCGAAGCCGTGAAAAATCTTGGGCTCTACTACGCACCGGATCCATCCTCGCAAATAGCCTGTTCAATCGGTGGTAATGTTGCCGAGAATTCGGGTGGAGTACATTGCCTCAAATATGGCCTTACCGTACACAATGTTCGCAAGCTGAAGGTTGTATCCCCCGTGGGTGATTTGTACGAAGTCGGTAGTGAGGCGTTCGACTCGGCGGGATATGATTTGCTGGCGCTGCTCCATGGATCGGAAGGAATGCTCGGTATTGTGGTTGAAGTCACCGTCAAATTGTTGCCGATGCCTGAATCTATTTGTGTGGTGGTGGCGGGATTTGCATCCGTTGAAGGTGCAGCGGCAGCGGTAACAGATATCATTGCGGCGGGGATCTTACCGGCCGGTTTGGAAATGATGGACAAACCAGCAATTCAAGCTGCAGAGGCGTTCGTGAACGCCGGTTATCCGACAGAGGCAGAAGCACTTCTGTTGTGTGAACTCGATGGCATCGAAGCGGAGCTTGAAACACAGCTGCAGGGCTTGACGCAAATTTTGCAGGCAAATGGCGCCACCAGTATCGAGGCAGCTCATGAAAGTGAAGACAGGGAACGTTTGTGGCTCGGCAGGAAGGCAGCATTTCCGGCTATGGGCAGGATTGCACCGGACTACTATTGTATGGATGGCACCATCCCCAGAAGGCAGTTGTCGTTAGTGCTTAAGGCAATTTCATCGTTATCAGAAGAATTTTCCCTGCCGGTGGCTAATGTATTCCATGCCGGTGACGGTAACCTGCACCCACTTATCCTGTATGACGCCAACAAAACCGATGAGTTGCAGAGGGCAGAGGCGTTTGGGGCAAGAATCCTCGAGTTATGCATCGAATCTGGCGGGACCATCACCGGAGAGCACGGCGTCGGTATAGAGAAAATAGACCAGATGTGCATCCAGTTTTCTGAAGCGGAACTTTTACTGTTTCATGGTGTTAAAGCTGCTTTTGACGAAAACTCGATCCTCAATCCGGGTAAAGCCGTGCCGACACTGCATCGATGCGCTGAATTCGGGGCCATGCATGTTCACCGTGGAAAACAAAAATTCCCG
>JAPUGI010000175.1 GCA_027292925.1 Gammaproteobacteria bacterium | reverse complement strand
TAGATCCGAAGGCTCCTGTACATGCCCATCGGTTGACACCATAAAGTACTTGTTTTCTGAATCGGGTCTGGCTGAACGAGTCCAACCTGCTGCACCTGGTGTTTGCAGGCGCCATACATTCTTCTCATCAGGTTCGGGAATATTGGTCATCACTTGGCCTCCTTTTTTCGAAAGTCAGGGCAACTTAAGTTTGCCGGGTGGTAAATATAACATCGCTTTTAGCTCGCATAGTCAAGAGCGCCGCAGCGAGAACCGATAGGTTCCAGCTGAATAATCTCACACTACTTAATCAGCTCGATAAATCCATCCTGATTCGGCATTTTTATCTGTGGCAGGGTTTTTTCATCCAGCCTGGCCTCATCATCGAGAATGCTATTCAGTCTCAAAACATAGGCCGTGACCGCATAGGTTTCATCGGCAGACAGCATTTTCTCCTGGTTGTAAGGCATGGCTCGTGCAATATAGTCAAAAAGGGTCGTTGCATAGGGCCAATAGCTCCCGACCGTTTTAAGTGGACGGCCTGTCGCAAGACTGCCAATTCCTCCTGCTAACTGGTTTCCAGGTAGCTGGCCGTCAATACCGTTGCACGCGGCGCAATGTTTTCCATACACAGATTTCCCCTCCACCACAGTGCCACTTCCCGCAGGTAAACCAGATCCATCAGCCGAAACAATCGAGCCTGCAAAATTAATGACCAACTGTCCAAGACCCGGTTTAAGAATATGCCCGAGGGTCGTTTCCTCATCCAATCCTGATGTTGAATTAGCCGACAGGAACAACAAATTCACCAGGATGAGCGCTATACCCTTAAACGAAAACATTTTTTACCATCCCTTGCTCAGATACACCCCAACTCTGCATGCCGTTGTAGTGATAAAAACCCGCCAGTGAATAACCGGCGATAGCAGAATCCCGGGAGGGTTGTACATTTCCCTTGTCGTCTGTTGCCCTGCTTTGCAGCACCGCTTTTTGTCCATGCCAGCGCCAGGGTATCCTGAAACGGGTTAACGCCAGTGGTCTCGGTTCGCTTTGAAAAATCGCTTCCGCCCAGCTCTTGCCACCATCGGCACTCACTTCAACGGCTCGGACAGCTCCATTGCCTGACCAGGCCAATCCAGAAATTTCATATACACCTTTTCTTCTCAATTGCATCTTGCCGGATGGAGAAGTAATGACTGACTTCACCCCCATTTTTAGTGAGAACATCTTCGCCTTGCCATTTTCCAGAAGATCGGTGTACTTAGCAGTTTCATCTCGGGTGTATCCAGGCGTTTTTTGAACCTTCAAACTCTGTAGCCATTTCACGCTGATATTGCCTTCACATCCTGGGACAAAAAGTCTCATCGGGTAACCCTGCGCCGGTCTAAGAGGTTCACCATTCTGGTACAGCGCCACCATGACATTGTCCAGTGCCATCTTGATGGGGACACTGCGGGTTAAACCTGCCGCATCTGCCCCTTCGGCAATGATCCAGCGGCTTTCGTTTTTTACCCCAGCTTCATCCAACAAATAGTGTAGTGGTACTCCTGTCCATTCCGAGCCTGACAGCAATCCGTTCAGCGACCCTGCTGACAGATCCAACGGCCTGGCAAGCGAATTACGACGGCTGTTCCCCGAGCATTCGAGGAAATAGAGATGTGTCTCCATAGGATAGGACAACAGGTCCTCGTAGTTAAACTGCAATGTCCGGGCAACATCACCGAAGATTGTGAGTTTATGTTTACTGGGATCAATGGCAGGGATGCCGCTGTGGTGTCTCTCAAAATGAAGGCTGTTGGGCGTTATCGTACCGTTAAGATCCTGTAATGGTGAAGATGAAGAACCCGCCTCAGGACCGAACGTATGGCCTCCTATTTGTTCACGCTTCAGCCGTGCAAATTTTGACGGAGAACCATACTCACTCTGCACTTCTCCCGCGTGCGTCATCCAGTCTTCAGTCGCCCGTACCGGAACCAGAAAACCAGCTGCCACGCCTGCACCGGCGGCTTTCAGCAAAGATCTGCGATGTAAAATTCCGCCACCCGCGATTTGATCCTGCATAGGTAGTCCCCTGTCAAAAATCCAGAGCACAGGAAATCACCTTTTACGTGAATTCGCAACGAGGTTTGTGGCGATATAGGCAAGATGCGCTGAATCGTGTGCATAACGACAGCCTGATTGGCTGCTCGATCAGATCGTTCCACACAAAACGTCGAATTGATTAATCAGGCTTGATGCAACACCCATCATGCCCCAATACCCCTTCGTTTGGTCTTCTTCCATGCAGGCGCTCAATATAGAAATCCGGATTTGCCTTGAAAATATCTACGCAATGGGGGCATCGACAGAAATAGATGTCTGATCCGCCAATATTCAATATGGTAGCCCATTGACGAGGTTTTTCGGCCAGGCAGGTTGGACATACAATAAGTTCACTGGTTTCTTCAAGGTATTTCTCAGGATCAGCGGCAAATAGATCAACACATCCCTGGCAGCAGAAATGATATTGTTCTCCATCATGGTGATGGATGCTAGCCTTGTCTTCACTGATACCTAACCTGACTAAAGAGCATCCGCAGGTATGACATATGATCGTTTCCATACATACCTCAAATTAGTTACCGACAAAACATTGTCAGGATGCAGGGACCAATATCTGTTTCATGTCGAATCGTCAACCTGCACAGCACGAAAGCTGTGATCCTTGAGGGCACCACTGATTGACTCAGCACAATGGTCACAACTCATTCCGGTAATCTGTAGTTCATAGAGAGCCATTATTCACTTCCTGTAGATTCGCGCACCATTGAAGGAAAACCAGCATTAGTCGTCGCCTCAGTCATCTGGGCAAGTTCGACCTTATCGGGGTTATAGGTCACCGTTGCAGTGCCCGCTTTAAGATCGACCACAGTTTGACTCACGCCATCCAGTTTTGTCAGAGACTTACGCACGGTAAGTTCACAAAAGTTTCATGTCATGTTCTCGACATCTAACAGTACAACCTTGTCGGCTGCAGTTGTCACCAATTCTTCCGCGACCCCGG
>JAPUGI010000174.1 GCA_027292925.1 Gammaproteobacteria bacterium | reverse complement strand
CCCAGAACATCTCGGCGGCTGTCCCGGCTTCAGCCAGATGATCAAGGTCAGGGGGAGTTGGGTTTAACCCTTGTTTATTTATTCCGGGCGATTTTCCAGGTTCGTCATGACATTGTGCACACATACCTGCGTAGTCCGACGCACCGGCAAGGATCATGTCCTTATTGCTGAGATCCGGTACTTCGATATCGGTGGCGCGCTTCTCTACCGATTTTTCCATGGTTGTATGCAACAACCAGTCAAGAACCGGGCCGTGATCGATCGTTGCCGAGACATTAAACATTCCCGACTGGACAAACCCGTATACGCTAACAAGACCAATTACGATCAATAGCGTTAGTAGCTTAAGGGTGTTCATTTAAAATATCTCCCACACTATTTTGTTATCAAATTTTACAAACCACTTCATACACGTTTAGCAACTGTGCCAGGCGGGTTTTGATACCAGCCGGGGTCCTCATAACCGACCAGTTGATCTCGTATTTTTACAACAGTAAACATGCCCCCCATTTCCAGGGGACCAAATTGTCCCTGGCCGGTCATCATTGGTAAGGTATTCCGAGGACCTTCAAAGCCGGCACCATGTTGCATGCCATGTTGCATACCTTTCATGCCTTCCATGTTGCTCTCGCTCATATTGGCCATTGCCAGGTGTTCCGAGTGTTCGGCCATGCCGTTTTCTCCCATGGACACATATCCTGGTAGTAAAGACTGAATTTTATTCACGACACCTGTCTGATCGACTCCCAAAGGATTGGCTATACCATGGCCCATGGCATTCATCGTGTGATGGGACATATGACAGTGAAATGCCCAATCTCCCGGATAGGCAATAAATTCAATATCACGAGTTTGACCGACACCCACGATCTCAGTTGTCTCCGGTCGCCATAATGATTGTGCCCAGCGACCGCCATCCGAACCGGTTACCCAATACGTATGACCATGGATGTGAATAGGGTGGTTCCACATCGAGAGATTCCCCATGCGGATCCTTACCCGCTCTCCAGTTTGTGCAACAATTGAGTCAATGGCAGGAAAAACCTTGCTATTAAAAGTCCAAAGATCAAAATCTGTCATGATTGATGGATCTGGACGATATGTACCTGGGTGCAAGGCCCAATTATGTATTAAAAAACAATAATCACGATCAATCGGGACTTCTTCTCCGTCCTTTGGGTGAATGATGAACATGCCCATCATACCAACAGCCAATTGCACCATTTCATCGGCATGGGGGTGATACATGTATGAGCCATGCTGATTTAGCGTAAATTCATAAGCGTAGGTCTCGCCCGGCTTGATATGTGGTTGTGACAAACCGCCTACTCCGTCCATACCAGATGGCAGCAAGATTCCGTGCCAGTGAATAGTCGTGTGTTCCTGCAATTTGTTTGTCACCAGTATACGTATCCGGTCGCCCTCTACCGCCTCAATAGTCGGTCCCGGTGTAGTGCCGTTATAACCCCAGCATTTAGCCTTGCTTCCCGGCGCAAACTCGTGCTCTATTTCCTCAGCAATCAAATGAAACTCCTTTACCCCGTTTTTCATTTTAAAGGGCAGTGTTTTTCCATTGAGTGTCTTCACCGGTGTATATCCTGGTCGCTGTTTTTCTTTCATCGATTGCTTATATGTGCTGGCGTTGTCTTTATCCTTCGTTTGCCCACGGGCTCGAGCCATTAGACCCAGACCAAGAAAACCTGATGTCAGGGAAAGTATATTTCGTCGTGTGATCATTTTTATTTCCTCACTCAATGATGATGCTCATTAGCTTTTTCTGAACTCATGTCATGCGATTCGTGGGAATCCTTGTCCTTCAGGATTGCCTGTTCATTCTCTATCGAAGATGCATTGTCTGACTCTGTGATATTGGGCAAACCTGTTCCACTGGCACGAGCAAGTTCTGTTCTTGCCATCCAGTATTCTGTCAATCCCTCGATATAGCCGCGGTAGGCTTGCGTCGCTTGCCTACGGGCAAAGAGCAGTTCAAACACATCCACCAGCATGTAGTTCTGCTCTTGTTGCGTAAACTTAACCACTTGCTCCTGCACCGGTATTAATTCATCGCGATAATATTCGACGATTTCCCTGGCAGCACTAACGCGATTGGCCGCGCGTTGGACTTCATTTTGAATCTCAGCCAGGAGAGCGTCATAACGTGATTGGCTTTGTGCCAGCAATGATTCGAGACGCGCTATGGCTGCCTGGCGTTGATCAAAAATCGGGATTTCCACCGAGAAATTAGGCCCGGTAACACGGCTACCGTCCGAATCTCGTTCTGTACTGACACCGACACTTGCACCACCTATCCATCGATAGTCGCTGGTTATCTGTAGCGCATCGGCAAGTTGTGCTATCTCCCGCCGTTTTTCTTTCAGATCTAAACGACGCTCTACCGCTGTTTCTTCAGCAACGTTCGGATCTGGATCGGTATCGGGAAGTTTTGATAATTCACTCGCGAGTTGCCAATCTCGTGCGGTGCCTGTGAGGCCGAGCAGTCTATTCAATTCATCACGTACTGCCTGTAAACCAGCACGTGATTCCAGTAATTGTGCATGCATCTCTGCTGCTCCACTGCGCTCCTGTGCCAGCTCCAGTTCACTAAGATTCCCCGCTTTATCAAAACTCTGAGCAATTTGATATGAAGCCAGGGCTGCATCTGCCGTAACGCTTAGAATTTCCGAAAGTTGTAGCATGCCCTGCACACGATGGAAGGCATTTTGTACGTCCGCCGCCAGGTCGAGTACCGATTTTGCAACATGTAGTTTAATACGCTCAAACTCGGCTTTAGCCAGTCGTAAACGCGCTGGCCGCAATAAAATATCGAGAAATTCCTTGGCGAGATCAAATTCGCTGTTATTACCACCAGCACCGTCAGGAAAACGAATGCTGGCAAATAACACAGGATTACTGAGTAAACCTGCCTGCACCAGATCTGCCTGGGCAATGCCAAGTGATTCATACTCACTTTGCAAGTTGCGGTTGTTAAGTAAGG
>JAPUGI010000173.1 GCA_027292925.1 Gammaproteobacteria bacterium | reverse complement strand
GGTGTCTACAAAGGTGTTGCCCTATGAATCCGGATGCGCCGGTGATGAAGATGTTCATTGGCCGGGATTCTGTACCAGTTGTGGCTTGCGAAGCAAACACAACCCCGGCAGCAATATGGCGCAGCCATGTTGCGAGAGGGCGAATTTCGAAAGAGTAATGGGATTACTTTGGGACGATCGGTTGGTAGCTCAGGAGATCCTTCGGCTGCGCTCAGGATGACGGGTTTGTCTTAGGACTTAAGAACTTCTAACACCTCTTCGAGTTCAACTATCATCTGATGGATAAGTTGTTTGTATTGGGTGTTATCTTCTTTCTGGTCTTCGCCGGAAAGTCTTTGCCTGGCGCCGCCTATGGTAAAACCCTGGTCATAGAGGAGGGAGCGAATCTGGCGGATCATGAGAACGTCTTGTCTTTGGTAGTAGCGTCGATTGCCACGGCGTTTGACAGGTTTGAGTTGTGGAAATTCCTGCTCCCAGTATCGCAATACATGGGGTTTGACTGCACACAGCCCGCTTACTTCACCAATGGTGAAATATCGCTTCCCCGGAATCGGGGGCAGTTCGGCGTTATGATCTGGATCCAGCATATGCTTCTACTCTCGCCTTTAACTTCTGGCCTGGACGAAAAGTGACAACGCGCCGGGCAGTAATAGGAATTTCTTCACCAGTTTTGGGATTACGACCAGGTCGCTGGCTCTTGTCCCGAAGGTCAAAATTACCGAAGCCAGACAACTTAACCTGTTCGTTACCCTCTAATGAAGCCCGTACTTCCTCAAAAAAGAGTTCTACAACTTCTTTGGCTTCCCGCTTATTCAAACCCAGCTCTTCAAACAGCTTTTCGGCCATTTCCGCTTTGGTTAACGCGCTCATGTTTCAATTCCTTAAGCTGGCACCAAATTCCGCCTCGAGAGAAGCGACAATCTTGTCCATCGAATTGTTTATTTCCTCATCTGTAAGAGTGCGGGAAGGATGCTGGAAGGTCAAGCCTAAAGCGAGACTTTTTCTATTTGTATCAATACCTTTGCCCCGATATACGTCAAACAACTTTAGGTTCTGTAATGTGTCATCTGCAGCGGTTTCGACGCAAACTCTGATATTCACGGCACTTACTGCGTGATCGACGATGACGGCGATGTCACGCCTGATTTCGGGATATCTCGACAATGACACAGATGTTGAGACAGATTTCGTTATAAGTTCGTCAATTTTTAGTTCAAAAAGGAATACTTGAGGTCGTAGACCCAGTTTATTTTGAATTCGAGGATCTAAAAGGCCCAGATATCCCACGTTTCTGCCATTGCGACGGATCTCGGCGCTCTGTCCTTTTTGCAGAGCAGTGTGCTCGGAAGCAGCAAATTCGAAGCTTCCAGCTTCCCCTGTGAGTGTAAAAATACTTTCCAGATCACCTTTAATATCAAAAAAATCAATAGCTTGCGACTTATCTGCCCAGTTCTCCATGAATCGATCGCCGCAAACGACGCCAGCCAGCATATTCTCCTGAGTGATGTTTTCAAGCTCAAGTTCTGGCTGGTTAGGCACGTGGCGAAACCGCAGCCCTGTTTCGAACAGCCGAATCCTGTCTTGTTGCCGATTCAGGTTATAAATCAATGACTTAAGCAATCCTGTCCACAAGGTTGTGCGCATCACCGACATTTCTGATGATAGTGGATTGGCAAGTGCCACTGGCTCTTGTTCAGGGTCCAGCTCGGCCTGCAGCTTTGGATCGACAAAACTGTAGGTGATTGCCTCCTGGTAACCTCTAGCCACCACCTGGTCGCGGATTCGGTCCAGGGTAAGCTCACCCTCAGGCATTGCCGCCATGGTCAGGCTGGTAACCGGTGTACGCACCGGGAGATTGTTATAGCCGTACACGCGGCTGATCTCTTCAATCAGGTCAGCTTCAATGGCAATATCAAATCGATGTGAAGGACCACTCACTAACCAGCCCGGCTGGCCATCAAACTCTTCATGGTCGTACTCAAAGCCAAGCCGGGAAAGCATGTTATCGATATCAGCATCAGGAATTTCAACGCCGAGTAATCGTTTGATGCGATCCGAGCGCAGCATGACCTGGTTGCTGCCGGGCAGGTGATCATCGAGTACAGTATCCACGACAGGTCCGGCTTCACCGCCTGCGATTTCAATCAGTAGTGCAGTTGCCCGCTCCATGGCAGTTGTTTGGCCTTGCCAGTCTACCCCGCGTTCGAAGCGGTGCGCTGCATCAGTATTCATGTTATAGGATCGGGCGCGTCCCGCGATCGATGTGGGACTAAAAAAGGCGCACTCAAGGAAAATATCTTTGCTCTCCGCTGTAACCGCGGTGGACAACCCCCCCATAACGCCGCCCATACCGATTGGGCCGGATCCGTCAGTGATCAACACTGTGTCTGCATCCAATTCCACTTCCGATCCATCCAGCAGGATGACCTTTTCACCTTTTGCCGATTGCCGAACCACAATCTTGTCGTCGAGTTTTTCAAGATCATAGGCATGCATTGGATGGTTCAACTCAAGCATCACGAAGTTGGTCACGTCGACCACAGGATCTATGCTGCGGATATCTGAGCGGCGGAGTTTTTCCCGCATCCACAAAGGTGTTTCTGCATTGACATCAATGTTGCGAATAACGCGACCGACAAATCGTGGACATGCACTACCGGATTCAAGCTCAACTGGAAAAATATCTTCGATGCCAGGAGTGACTGGTGAGATTTCCGGATACTGTACATCCAGTGAATTGATCAATCCGGTTTCCCTGGCGAGACCGGTCATGCCAAGGCAATCACTTCTATTGGGTGTAACGTCAACATCAAAAATCGAGTCGTCCAGTTGCAAATAGTCTCGCAGGTTTTCTCCAACAGGTGCATCAAGGGGCAACTCCATCAATCCCTCGTGACTCTCGCTAATGCCCAGTTCTCTTTCAGAGCAAAGCATGCCAGAAGATTCAACACCGCGAAGTTTTGCTTTCTTAAGTTTCTGGTTATCGAGTTTCGCGCCGACCAACGCAAATGGAACCTTGATACCGACCCGGGTATTAGGCGCACCGCAAACGACCTGATGTGTTTCGTCTCCGCTGCTGACTTTACACACAACAAGTTTGTCTGCGTCGGGATGGGGTTCAACCTCAAGAATATCGCCAATGACGACCTTCGAAAACTCTGCCGCTACCGGAAAAACAGCTTCCACTTCCAGACCAGCCATGGTGAGCTGATCCACCAGCTCTTCTGTGGTCAGTTTTGGATTGACGAATTCTCTAAGCCAGTTTTCACTGAATTTCATTTAAATTGTCTCAAAAACCTCAGATCATTGTCCAGGTAATGGCGCAGGTCATCGACCCCATAGCGCAGCATGGCCAATCTGTCGATACCCATTCCGAACGCGAATCCGGAAAATTCTTCGGGATCAATGCCCGAGTATTCCAATACCCTGGGATGTACCATGCCTGAGCCCATCACTTCAAGCCAACCGGTGTTGCTGCACACACGGCAACCATCTCCGTCACAATGTACACACCGCACATCGATTTCTGCAGACGGTTCTGTAAAGGGGAAATAGGTAGGCCGGAAACGAACCTGCAAGTCTTCTTTTTCAAAAAAGACTCGAAGGAATTCAACTATGGTTCCCTTCAGGTCGGCAAAGCTGCTTTCATGATCAATCAGCAATCCTTCTACCTGATGAAACATAGGCAGATGTGAAGGATCCGGTTGATCCACTCGATAAACCTTGCCTGGACAGATAATCCGAAACGGTGGTTTGCGTGCTTCCATCACACGCACCTGGACAGGTGAGGTATGTGTTCTCAGTAACAGATTGGAATTGAAATAAAAAGTATCTTGCATGGCTCTGGCGGGATGATGTTGGGGCAGGTTCAATGCTTCGAAGTTGTGATAATCATCTTCAATTTCAGGACCTTCCACCACCTCATAACCAACACCACGGAAGAAATGTTCGATTCGTTGCAGCACAATGGTGATCGGGTGTAGCCCGCCGGTTTCCGCATTCCTGCCAGGCAGAGTCACATCGATGGCATCTGCATTCAACCTGGCGTCGATGGCGGTTTGCTCAAGAACTTCCCGTTTTTCAGAGATCGCCTGTTGCAAGGCACTTTTTACCTTGTTGATTTCCGCGCCAGCCGCGGGTCGTTCTTCGGTGGAAAGTTTACCGAGATTTTTTAGTAAACCGGTTAGCTCACCTTTTTTGCCAAAGTATTGCACGCGTACTGTATCGAGCGCCGCAACATCGGGTGCAACGGCTACTGCTTCTAGTGCTGTCTGTTGAATGGCTGCTAGGTCAGACATGGGCTATTTTCGTTTCAGATCTCGAGAATGCACGGAACCGGTAATTAGCGCCCCTCTCGCAACTTGGCTCCGCCAAATTGCTGCCGGGTGCTGCGTTTGACTCGGTCCGACGTATCGGTTAGTCAAGCCGCAGCTGCTTCTTTGGCCTTGTCTGCCAATGCTGCGAACGCTTCTTTTTCGTTTACGGCCAGATCGGCAAGAACGCGACGATCAATCTCGATGTTCTGTTTTCTCAAGCCGCTAATCAAACGGCTGTAGGAAATACCGTGTTCCCTGGCAGCAGCATTGATACGTTGGATCCACAAACCGCGGAACATTCGTTTACGAACTTTTCGATCCCGGTAGGCATATTGACCGGCTTTCGTGACGGCCTGCTTGGCAACCCGGAATACCCGGCTACGCGCACCGTAGTAACCCTTGGCTTGTTTCAAGACTTTTTTATGACGACGATGGGCTGTGACACCCCGTTTTACTCTAGGCATTTTTTTCTCCTGACTAGGTCGTGGCTTGCGCAACCGATGCGTCGGACCGTCGCAGACACGGACCCCGGCAGCTTTTTCACTGGTCCGACATATCGGCAGTGAAAATAGCGATAGGGTATTAGTAATTAGTGTCCAAGCAACCGCTTGACAAGTGGAACATCCGCTTTCGCAATATCTTTTAAGTTACGCAGATGACGCTTACGTTTGGTGCTCTTCTTCGTCAGGATATGATTTCTGAAGGATTGGCGGTGCTTGTAACCTTTGGCGGTTTTTTTGAACCGCTTGGCCGCACCACTCCTAGGTTTCATTTTTGGCATCGTTTGATACTCCGCATTGTTACTAATTTAATTGCCTGTCCTGAGCTGTTGGCGAAGGATCTCGTTAGAATCTCCAGATCATTCAATCTGTTCAGGTTGACGGTTCTATTTTCAGGTGGTTTACCCTCTCGCGATTTGGCTTCGCCAATTCGCTGCCGGAGGTGGTGTTTGCCCCCTCTCGCAACATGGCTATGCCATATTGCTGCCGGGTTCGGTGTTTGACCTACGGTCAAGCCACCTCAGGTCAAGCCACTACCTACCGCACCACCCTTTTTCTTACTGTGCGGGGCTATCACCATGGTCAGTTGTCTGCCTTCCATTTTTGGAAACATTTCAACTGTTCCAATTTCAGAGAGATCAATTTCAATCCGCTTTAAAAGCTCCATTCCGAGCTCCTGGTGTGCCATTTCGCGACCCCTAAAACGCAAGGTCACTTTGGCTTTGTCCCCATCATTTAGGAAACGTGTCAGGTTGCGTAGTTTTACCTGATAATCTCCTTCTTCCGTCCCTGGTCGAAACTTCATTTCCTTGACGTGCATGCGGCGTTGCTTTTTCTTCGCCGCTGCCTTTCCCTTTTTTGCCTCGAATACATGCTTACCATAATCGAGTATTTTGCAAACTACCGGTTCTGCTTCTGGTGCAATTTCCACCAGGTCCAACTTTACATCTTCTGCTGCTTGCAAGGCTTGTGAGATTGGTACAATCCCAACTTGCTCCCCATTTGCGCCGATCAGTCGCACGGTTTGTGCTTCGATCTGGTCATTTATTCGTGACTTTTTAGTCTCGTCTTTCTTGATTCCATCGCTCCATTGGGCATGAGGACGCGGATTATAGCAAAATCAAGCCGTACGTCCCTTTTTTTCTACCTCAATTTCTAATAATGATGAAAAATCATCGATCGTCATAACACCGAGGTCTTCTCCATCACGAGCCCGAACTGCGACCTGACCACTTTCAACTTCCCGCTCACCCACAACGAGGAGGTAAGGCACCTTCTGAATAGTGTGCTCACGGATCTTGAAGCCGACCTTTTCGTTCCGCAAGTCAGTCTCAACTCGAAATCCTTTGTTTTTCAATGCGTTACAGACTTCCAGACAATAGGTAGACTGACTGTCTGTGATATTCAGCACTATCGCTTGTACCGGCGCCAGCCAGGGTGGCATCTCCCCGGCATAGTTCTCGATCAGGATACCGATAAACCGCTCGAAAGATCCCAGTATGACCCGATGCAACATCACCGGCACCTTACGGCTGCCGTCTTCGGCGACGTATTGCGCATCGAGTCGGCCAGGCATGGAAAAATCGACCTGCATGGTGCCGCATTGCCAGACCCGTGCGAGACAATCCTCAAGGGAGAAATCAATCTTTGGCCCATAAAATGCGCCTTCACCCGGCATGATTTCGAAATCAATGCCTTTGGCATCCAAGGCATCTGCGAGGACTTTCTCGGCGCGATCCCAGTCTGCTTCCGTGGCAACTCTTTTATCCTCTTCAGGTCGAGTGGATAGTTTGATGATGATTTCATTAAATCCGAAATCACGATAGACATCCGTCAGTACATCGATAAAGTCAATAACTTCATCCTGGATTTGTTCCTCGGTACAAAATATGTGTGCGTCATCCTGCACAAATGCGCGTACGCGCACGAGGCCTTGTAGCGTTCCCGAGGGCTCATCACGATGACACGAACCAAATTCAGCCAAGCGCAGGGGAAGGTCACGGTAACTCTTGAGGCCCTGGTTAAATACCTGAACATGGCATGGGCAATTCATGGGCTTGATGGCATAGAGCCGATTATCCGTATTAACTGAAAACATATCGTCGCCGAATTTGTCGGCATGCCCGGATTT
>JAPUGI010000172.1 GCA_027292925.1 Gammaproteobacteria bacterium | reverse complement strand
CACGAACCTTTGAAGATGATGGTATCGCCATCTTCGAGGAATCCCCTTTTTTCTCCCGTTGGCAAAGTCAGCGGATTCTTTCCTGCGCCGCTCAGTTCGAGCATTGAGCCTGCCTCGGCAGGTAACGGACCGGATTGTGTGCCGCTGCCAAACAGGTCCCCTGGGTTCAGGTTACAGCCATTCATTGAATGGTGAGCAACCAACTGTGCAATCGTCCAATAGGAATGCTGAAAACTGGCCTGGGATAATTTCATTGGCTGTTGATTCTCACCAGCCATCTTGCTGGAAAGGATGTAGGCTTCCAGCTGGATATCTATCGCACCTGAAGCAGCATTTTCTGCAGTCTGCAAATAATCGAGGGGTTGTGGGTCAGAAGAAGGCCTTTCCCAAGACAGCCGATAAGGCGCCAGGGCTTCGAGTGAAATAATCCAGGGAGATACGGTCGAGGCAAAGCTTTTAGCAAGGAAAGGACCTAGCGGTTGATACTCCCAACCCTGTATATCCCTCGCTGACCAATCGTTGAATAAACAGAGGCCAAATACATGGTCTTCCGCACTAGCCATGCCGATAGACGTACCCAGTTCGTTACCGGATCCAATGTATATACCCAACTCCAGTTCATAATCGAGACGTTTGCAGGATCCTACGTGCGGAGTTTCATCATCCGGCGCTTTAAGTTGTCCACAGGGTCTAACAAAAGATTGCGGTGATATGCCAATGGAAGATGATCGACCATGGTAGCCAATGGGTATCCACTTGTAGTTGGGCAGCAATGGATTGTCGGGACGGAACTGTTTGCCAACCGCGGTTGCGTGGTAAACGGATGTGTAAAAATCTGTGTAATCACCGATGCGGCAAGGCAGGCTGTATTCAACGTCCTCAAGTGAATAGAGGCAGGAAGACAAAGCTTGCTCAAAGGGAGAGCCTTCTTGCAGTGCTCGTGATAACTCCAGCCGGAGTGTTGACCAGGCTTGAATGCCCATCGCCATATATTCATTGAGTTCGGATTTTGCGGCGGCAACTAACCCAGATTGTGCTAGGCCGTTAAAAATCTTCAGACCGGCAACGGCTGCTAGATCAAGTACGTTTTCGCCAATGGCGATACCGCCACGGAAGGTCTCGTCGCTTTCACTGGGACGGAACACTGCGATGGGGAGGTTCTGGATGGGGAAGTCATCGGAGTCGCCTGCCCAGCTTCGCAGGTTTGGGTCGTGGGTTTCGTTTAGTGTGATTGGCATTTTTTCGTTATTGTTTTAATTGCTGGATTGCGTCATGCGTTGGATTCTGGTTCTTCGCTTCGCTCATGATGACGTTGTAGTGTCAGATGATGGCGCACCGTATTCTTTTTCGAGTTTCTTGGTTTGCTTTTTCGAGACACCACCTAATACATTAAGTGCATGGCGTATCCTCGATCGAACCATATCTGGCCCCAGGATTTCCATGGAGGCAAATAAAGGTGGGGAGACAGGTTTTCCCGATATGGCAATAAATACCGGTGCAAGAACATCCCGAATTTTCATATCGAGTTTGTTAGCAAGGTCGACGAACAACTGGTTAATTTCATCTCGCTTCCATTCCGAGATTTTTTCAAGATCCCAGAATGCAAATTGCAGCACCTTCTTGACATCGTCCGGCGATGCATTTTTGTGTGCAAAATCTGATTCCTGGACCTCCGGCATTCCTTCTGCGAAAAAGGAGATCATGGATGGAACCTCGGAAAACACATCCACTCTTTCCTTGATCAACGGAATGATTTTCAGCAAGTTTTCCCGGCTAAAAGCCCAATCGACAATGCGGTCTGCAAATTCCTCATCACTGCATTCTTCTCGTAGCCAGCGACCATTCAGCCATTTCAGTTTTGCGATATCGAATACTGGTGCGCCGAGAGATATACGTTCAATGTTAAAATTGGCAATCATAGAATCCAACGAAAATTTTTCTTCGCCATCGGGCATGCTCCAACCGAGCATACCGAGGTAGTTGAGCAGCGCTTCCGGTAAGAAACCCATGCGTTCGTAGTAACGAATGCTGGTTGGGTTCTTGCGCTTGCTGAGTTTGCTTTTGTCTGGATTTCGGAGCAGCGGCATGTGGATAAGCTCGGGCATTTCCCATCCGAAATAGTCAAATAGCAGAATATGCTTAGGCGCCGAGTTGATCCATTCTTCACCTCGAATAATGTGGGTGATTTCCATCAGATGATCGTCCACCACCACCGCCAGATGGTAGGTTGGGTAGCCATCCGCCTTCATCAGCACCTGCATATCAACCTGTGACCAGTCGATTTCGATGTCTCCACGCAACCGGTCTTTAACGACACAAGTTCCTGTCGATGGAACCTTCATGCGCACCACGTGGGATTCGTTCGCAGCCAGCTTTTCTTGCACTTCCTCTGCTGCGAGCGTCATACAACGACCATCGTAACGGGTGGTTTCTCCTCGCTTTACTTGTTCGGCGCGCATTTCATTTAATCTTTCCGTATCGCAGAAACAATGAAACGCATGACCAGATTCAATTAGCTTTTCGGCGTACTTAACGTAGATTTCAAGGCGCTCACTCTGTCGATAAGGTCCAAATACCCCACCACAGTCTGGACCTTCATCCCAATCCAGACCAAGCCAACGCAAGGAATCCAGGATGACCTGTTCGGATTCAGGTGTGCCACGAGCAGCGTCAGTGTCTTCAATACGCAGGACAAATTCGCCACCGTGCTGCCTTGCGAAACACAAGCTGAATAACGCCATATATGCTGTGCCTACATGCGGATCCCCTGTTGGAGAAGGAGCGATTCTGGTTCTTACTTTCATGGATGCCCAAATGCGAAAAAGAGAACTGGTGTGTACTGCGTTTACTTAGATGGATTCCTGTCGGGCCGCGTAGGCCTCCGCAGGAATAACGACAAGTTAGCGCTATTCATCTCAAATGTTACACTATCGCCCTGCAAAGATTAATCTGAAACACATGCTGGACAGAACCTTAAGCGTTGCACCCATGATGGGCCGCACGGACAGGCATTGCCGTTACCTGTTACGACTTATTTCACCCAATTCAGTTTTATATGGGGAAATGATCGTGACGGGTACGCTGGTGTATGGTGATACGGCTTACTTTCTCAAACATCAGCAGGATGAGCCCGTTTCATTTCAACTGGGTGGCAGTGATCCCGCCGAACTTGCCAGATGCGCTGAACTGATTGAACAGGCGGGTTACCAGGAAATTAACCTCAACGTGGGTTGCCCCAGCGACCGGGTTCAGGTTGGTGGCATCGGCGCCTGCCTGATGCCGAAACCAGAACTGGTGGCGACGTGTTTTACAGCGATGCAGTCTGTTGTCAGTATCCCGGTGACAATCAAATCCAGGATCGGAGTGGACGACAAGGATAGTTATGAATTCTTCACGAGTTTCATTAAACCAATCCATGCCGCGGGATGTCGTACCTTTATCGTGCATGCGCGTAAGGCAGTGCTCGGGAGATTGTCGCCGAAGGATAACCGGGAAATTCCGCCACTGAAATATGACTATGTCTATGACATCCAAC
>JAPUGI010000171.1 GCA_027292925.1 Gammaproteobacteria bacterium | reverse complement strand
TGATTGCTTGTTTAACATCGTGAAGGTGTCGTCGGCTGATGTCGATCCTCTCATCGACAACATGAAGCTTTACCCGGACTTTGCCTGCGTTTTCTTTTTCAAGCGTATCAATATGAGCAAAGGCCACCAGGGCGTTTCGGTGTACACGCAGAAATCGTTTACTGAACTCCGCTTCGATGGATTTCAGGGCGTCATCGATGAGGGTCTCATGTCCGGGCCAACCGACGGTGACGTATTTGTGATCAGCCTTCAGGTAACGAATTTCAGCGACCGGGACCAACTCCAGGTTTCCCTGATTATTTGCGCTTAGATAATTGCGGGAACCCTGTTGTCCTTGAATACTTTCACCGATCTCGGCGAGATGGGCGCGATTAATAAAACGGGCTCGTTGCAGTGATTCCAGGAGACGCTCGCGGCGGATGGGTTTTAACAGGTAATCCACGGCATTGACATTAAAAGCGTCGATAGCGTGATCCTGATAAGCCGTGGTGAAGACAATAGCGGGGGGTGGTTCCAGTCTCGCCAGATGATAGGCTGTTTCCAGCCCGTCCATACCGGGCATACGGATATCCAGAAGAACAATATCAATATGCTCGTTCCTGGCGATATCCAGACAGACCAGGCCATTTTCCGCCTGCCTTAGTTCTAAATCCTGAGTCGCATCCTGCAGCAGATCATGCAGTCGCTCGCGAGCAAGCTGCTCATCATCAACGATCAATATCTTCATTGTCTGCAGGCAGGATAATTGTTACTCGATACCGGTCCTTATTGGGCGTTACTTCCAGTTTCGCTGCCGGACCAAAAAAGGCAGATAGACGTTGACGGATATTGTCCTGGGCCAATCTGTTGCCCTCATGGTGAGTACTGGCGGACTGTGAATCGGGAACGGGATTTTCAATGGTGAGTAAGTACTGTCCGTCTTTTAGTTGTGCATGGATCTCTATGGTACCGCCCTCTGCTATGGGTTCTATGCCATGATAAATGGCGTTTTCCAGCAGCGGCTGCAGAGAAAGTGAGGGAATTTTTAGTGTCACCGGCAAGATATCAATTGTCCATTTAACCGATAGACGTTCTCCAAGTCGATGTTTTTCTATGCGTAAATAGCGTTTACATAATGAAATTTCGTCAGCCAGTGTACTGATATGATGAATATCCTGCAAAGACGCACGAAACAGATCGGCCAGATCCTCGATGGATTCCTCGGCCAGCGCCGGCTTTCGTCGGATCAGGCTGGCGATAGTGTTCATACAATTGAACAGGAAGTGTGGCCGAATTCGCGATTGTAGTGCCTGAAAACGGGCTTCAGCTTCGAGTTCTACACGCCTGCGCCACTGGTGCTGTACATAGAAATAACGCAGTGCCAACGCACTGACGATAGTACTGATACTCATGCAGCGAATTAGATATTGGGTATGACTTTTACTGTAAAGGCCAACATCGGCGGGCAAATAAGCGATTAACCACCAGGACAATTCGGAAATTACCAATGTGATTAGCAGGGCAATGACATAGCTCCCGGTCGCCGCCCAGTAATCCCCCAGGCTGTTCAGAAATCGTCTTGATACACATAAGCTTGCTACACAGGTGAGCGCCACCCACTGGATAAATAGTGAATACATGGCCAGTTCATACAGGCGATCAGGTGTATTTAATGGCTGGGCAAGGGTGAGCACGATGGCGAGCAATTCCGCCAGCAATATGACGACAAAGACGATTCTAGCGCCACAGAAATCTGGCAGAAAAGAAGTGACTGTTGCGGTCTTTTGTTCCATTTCAATGAGATATGCAGCTTAGCCATACGTTATACTGTGAGCACACGATCACAAGCAATACTTTATCTTAAGATGACATCGAAGCAGGCAACAGTAAAGCCCTGGGCAGGGCGGTTTTCAGAATCTACCGACAGTTTTGTCGAGTCTTTCACGGAATCCGTTTCTTTTGACCAACGACTGGCCATGCACGATATCGCGGGTTCGTTGGCCCATGTGCAAATGCTGGCCCATGTGAAGGTGTTGACAGACACTGAGTGTGAGCAGATCAGCGCAGGGCTGCAGAGCATACGCAGCAACATCGAGTCAGGTGAGTTCAGCTGGCACACAGCACTGGAAGATGTGCATATGAATATTGAATCGGTTTTGGTGGAAACAATTGGCGAGGTAGGTAAGAAGTTGCATACGGGTCGATCCCGTAACGATCAGGTGGCGACGGACCTACGGCTATATCTACGAGAGGCGGTGGACGATATCTCCATCCAACTTATTGCGGTGATGACGGAACTGGTCAACATTGCCGATCGCGAAGCCGAGACGATTATGCCTGGCTTTACCCATATGCAGTCCGCGCAGCCGGTAACCTTTGGTCACCATATGTTGGCCTGGTATGAGATGTTGCAGCGGGATCAGCTACGTCTGACCGAATGCCGCGCACGAATAAATATTATGCCGCTGGGCTCGGCGGCACTGGCCGGTACCAGCTTTCCGATAGACAGGGAATTTACGGCACAATTACTTGGTTTTGATGCCCTTAGTTCGAATTCCCTCGATGCTGTCAGTGATCGTGATTTTGTTATTGAATTCGTAGCGGTGGGCTCGTTGATTATGATGCACCTGTCCCGGTTCTCAGAAGAAATGGTGCTATGGATGTCATCGCAATTCGGATTTATTGATCTGGGCGATGCCTGGTGCACCGGTTCCTCTATCATGCCGCAAAAAAAGAACCCCGACTTGCCGGAGTTGGTGCGTGGCAAAACAGGTCGGGTTTATGGCAGTTTAATGGCCTTGTTGACGCTAATGAAAGGTCAACCCCTTGCCTACAACCGCGACAACCAGGAAGACAAGGAAAACCTGTTTGATGTTATTGATACAGTGCAGGCCTGTCTTCAGGCTTATGCAGGCATGTTGCCGACTCTGGTTGTAAAAAAGGAGGCGATGCTTGAAGCCGCTGAACGCGGTTATGGGACAGCGACCGATATGGCGGATTACCTGGTGCACAAGGGTATTCCGTTTCGGGACGCCCACGCCATTGTCGGCAAGACCGTCCAATTTGCCATCGAAACCCAAAGCAAGCTTTCAGCTTTGTCTTTGGCGGATTTACTGCAGTTTAGTGAGCACTTTGATGAAGATATATACCCAATTCTCGAACTAAAAGGCTCTGTGGCTGCCAGAGATCATAAGGGCGGTACCGCACCCAATCAGGTGAAAAAGGCGGTCCGGCAGGCACGGGACTATCTCGCCTCTCTAAATTGAAGGAACAAGCACATTGAAAACCTTAATTAAATTATTACTCGGCCTGTCTGGGCTGCTCGTGGTTGTGCTAATCGCGGTCGTAATCACGGTAGCCTCACTGGATCCAAACGAGCATAAAGACTGGATAAGTGAAAAGGCACTGGAGCATAGCGGCAGAGAACTCATAGTGGGTGGTGATATTGATGTAACTTACTACCCCTGGTTGGGGGTGGAAGCCAATGACATCACCCTCGGTAATGCACCGGGCTTTGGCGAGGAACCGTTTTTGCACGCGGATTATCTCAAAATACGTATCAAACTCATGCCAATATTGAAAGACCAATATGAAGTGGACACCGTCAGTATTCGCGGCGCGGTCATTAACCTGGCCAGAAATAAGGAAGGTGTCAATAACTGGGATGATTTGCTTGAACAGGAAAAAAGTGATGAGCCAACAGCGTTTCCATTGGCAGCGGTGGTGCTGGGAGGCGTCGATATCCAAAAAGCGAGTTTGAACTGGCTGGATGCCAGCACGGACACCTACTACAAGATCCGTAATATGGATATCAAAACAGATGCGCTGATTTATGGTGAACCAATAAAGCTGGATCTTGACCTGGATATAGAGACAAATAAACCGGCTTTGAGCGGAAATGTCAGTTTAAACGGCACGATTGCATATGATATTGACAATCAACTTTACAACATCAAACCATTGACATTAGCTGCCAATATCAAGGGCGAAAATATTCCTGGCGGTGAGACCAGAGCAATGTTCTCGGCGGTCATCGATGTGAATCTTGATGACGACACGGCAACGATTTCAGAATTAAGGCTGGATGGGTTGGACACACAAGTGGTGGGTAGCCTCAGCGCCAGCCGCATTCAAACACCGGGGCCATCCATACAGGCCAACATCGAGGTGAATGGCACAGATTTGGCGCAGTTGTTCAAGGTTGCCGAAGTCGAGCCTTTGGCAAGCCAGATAGCCAAACTTTCTGATCGCAGTTTTACACTCAACACTTCTCTGGATGCTGACCTTGAGCGGGGCGATATTGATGTCTCAGGGTT
>JAPUGI010000170.1 GCA_027292925.1 Gammaproteobacteria bacterium | reverse complement strand
GGATTATCGGTGCCTTGCGGGAAGAACTGATCGACACCTCCAAAGAGAGCAGAAAAGCCATTGCGGGTTTAAGACATACCCCGAGTGGCGCGTTTGGGTCCTGCCGGTACAAGTTGAAATCAATCGAAGAAAATCGGGCAGAATACGAAAGGCTGATTGCGGTATTCCAGGCTCACGACATCGGGTATTTTTTTTACAATGGGGGCGGGGATTCACAGGACACCGCCAATAAAGTATCCGCGTTCAGCAAGACTGTGGGCTATCCTTTAAGTTGTATCGGTATTCCAAAAACGATAGATAACGACCTACCCTTGACTGATACCTGCCCCGGTTTTGGATCAGTGGCGAAATATGTGGCTATTTCTACACTTGAGGCAGGGCTGGACGTGGCATCAATGGCGGAGAGCTCGACAAAGATATTCGTGCTCGAGGTGATGGGACGCCATGCCGGTTGGATTGCAGCCGCGGCAGGGTTGGCAAAAAACAACAGGAGCGATCCACCGCACATCATTCTTTTCCCTGAAATATTCTTCAACAGGAAAAACTTTCTAAATAAAGTTAAGGAAACTGTAAACAAAGTAGGATATTGCGTCATCGTTGCATCCGAAGGAGCGCGTTACCCCAGTGGAACTTATCTAGCAGACGCCGGGATGAAAGACGCTTTTGGCCATACACAGCTAGGCGGTGTCGCTCCCACCTTGGCGGACATGATCAAGGATGCCCATGGCTATAAATGTCACTGGTCGGTGGCTGACTATCTGCAACGGGCAGCCAGGCATATAGCGTCGCGAACCGATGTCGAACAAGCCTACGCGGTGGGCGAAGCGGCGGTAAAATTTGCGGTGGCAGGAAAAAATGCGGTCATGCCTGTCATTGTTCGAAATATGGGCAAAAAGTATTCATGGACCATAGGCGAAGCGCCATTGTCAAAAGTCGCCAATGTTGAAAAGAAAATGCCGCGGTCCTTTATTTCGAGGGATGGTTACGGCATTACGTCGAAAGGCCGACAGTATCTTGAACCCTTGATTTCAGGCGAGGACCATCCACCGTACAAAAATGGCATACCAGTTTATGTACGGTTGAAAAACCAACCAGTCAGGAAAAAGCTCCCCCACTTTGAAATTTCATAAGAGGCTGTCCGGGGGAATGGTTCTGTGGACTACTCTTGCCAGAAACTGTCCACCACACCATCTACAATTTCAAAGTAATAGTCTGTCGAACTAGTATTCTCGTTGGACACACTAAAAATTAGAAATAGAGACACATGGGTTTTCTCTTTCTCGCTAAACCGATAGTGCCAGATTTCAGAACCCATACTTGTTTTTCGGACACTCATCGGTGTACCCAGTTGGTCTTCCAGCCAGTCTACGGTGGTTTCCCCGGAACGAATACCGCTGATTTGTTGCCGGCCATTGCTCCCATCAGAGCGATACGAGATACAACCGGAAAGCGTGATGGTCAACAGACAAAGCAATACAAGTTTTTTCATATTTCCCCCTTTGAACTAACAATTCAAGATTCGCAAGTATTACCAGTGCAGGATGAATAGAAGATGAACGCCATCAAGATTTTTCCAAGAACCGCTCAAGGCTGTGGGAAAGGATATTGAGCGTCGGCTGGGAGGGGCACCTTAAAAGTATTCAGGGTCATACAAACCATGGTGTAGTAACCCGCAAGGTTGATGAGTTCTGCAACACCTTGTTCGCCGAATTCTTCGACAGCTGAATCGAATGTCGTGTCAGAAATCTGGTGGTTGGTATGTAGTTCGCGGCAGAGCTCAAACGTGATTCGGTCGGCTTCATGCCCGAATACCGGTGTCTTGCCAATCTTGATTGCATCGACTACTTCCTGGGGAACACCTGCCTTTATCGCCATCGGTTCATGGGCGTACCATTCAAATTGTGCTTGCCAGAATTGCCCGGTGACCAGAATTGTAAGTTCGATATAGCGCCTGTCAACGGAAGTTCTGAACCGAAAAAACCCACCAATGCCAACGATCCGCTTGCCCATTTCCGCGTTTAACAACCATATATCGAAAGGACCACCGATCGGTCCATCGGGTGTGATGTTGCGAGTCTCGGTTATCTGGTTATACAGTGTTTGCTGATCATCACTCAGGTCGTCATAGCTTTTCCTGGTTAATCTGCTCATTTAGCATTCTCCTTCCAGTGTGTCGCCTGACCTGAAAGTCTACCAAAATCGATGCGGACGTACCCAGTACCAACTCGCCATCACCATAACCCCGAAAGTGGTATAGCAAACGATAAATGCCCAGGCAGGTGCTTGATAATACAAGAGGTACTCGAGCCAATGCGATAGAAAAGAGCCGGTATACACGACGTCGCCAGCTTTCGAGCGAAGTGTCATTTCCCAGGTGGTTAATGGACACAGGGCGCCTAACCAGGACTGGACGACAACCAGGCAGATAGAGGCGAGATGGGTAATACGAAACCAGGGATTCTTTACCCACGACCAGGTAAGGACCTTACCGATAAGTATAAAAACGAGTCCTACAACGACAAAGGAAACGAACATCACGTGCACCAGCAGAATAGCGTCAGCCGCCAGCATATTATAAAGAGAGGACGATTCCATACAACCAAACCCGGCGCGATATTAACGCGCGACTGAGACGTGCCAGAAAATAGTAGGCACTGACTCAACGGATCACAAGGGTATGGCGAACTTTAAGTTCGCCTCCTTACTCCCATTTGTCTATGCTTTTACAACAGTGGTGCGATGACCAGAGAGACAATTGCCATCACGTTGATCAGAATGTTCATGGATGGTCCGGAAGTATCCTTGAACGGATCACCCACGGTGTCTCCCACAACGGCCGCGGCATGGACGTCAGATCCCTTGCCACCGAGGTTTCCTTTTTCGATGTATTTCTTGGCGTTGTCCCAGGCGCCACCGGCGTTTGCCATCATGAGCGCCAGTAGTACACAGCCAAGCAAAGCACCGGCCAGCATACCACCGAGGCTTTCGGCACCCAGGCCGAAACCGATTACAGCCGGCATAGACACCGCCAGCACACCGGGAAGGATCATCTTCTTGAGTGCCGCCCTGGTTGCGATGTCGATACATTTCGCATGATCAGGATCTGCCTCTCCTTCCATAAGACCTTTTATCTCACGAAACTGGCGACGAATCTCCTCAATCATCTCCATGGCTGCATCACCGACCGCAGTCATGGTGATGGAAGCAATCAGGAAGGGCAACATGCCTCCGATAAAAAGACCCACCAATACTTTTGGATCAGAAAGTTCCAGGGAAAACCCAGGATTATTTGCCGACATGGTTTCTGCGAAAGCGGCGATAATGGCGAGCGCAGCAAGTGCAGCGGCACCGATTGCAAACCCTTTGCCGATTGCCGCGGTGGTGTTGCCGACTTCATCGAGACCATCAGTAATATTTCTGACCTCTTCACCCAGGCCGCCCATCTCAGCGATGCCACCAGCGTTGTCTGCAACGGGGCCATAGGCATCCAGTGCCATTGTCATACCCACGGTTGCGAGCATGCCGACAGCCGCAATGCCGACGCCGTATAAACCGGCAAGTTCCGTGGATACATAAATAATCGCTGCGATGACAAGAATAGGTATCACAACAGACTGCATGCCAACCGCAAGACCGGTAATCATAACGGTTGCGGCTCCGGTCCTACCGGATTCGGCTATTTTTATAACTGGCGCTTTCGAAGTGTAATACTCCGTGACAAGACCGATCACTATCCCTCCAGCGGTGCCGCTAACGACTGCCCACCAGACATCGCTTGTAATGCCAGCAAAATCGACCAGGAAATATGCGGCGACAATCAATGCAACGGCAGATAATTGGTGTCCCACCCTAAGTGCAGTGTCCGGTGCGCTGTTGGACATACTGCGAACAATGACAATACCGATGATGGAGCAAATCAGGCCAACAGATGCCAGTGCTAACGGCAGGAACATCAATGCAGCCTGACCGGACCCAGGCGCAAGGACGTTGATGCCGAATTCGGCATCAATAGCCAAGGTCGAAGCAATGGCGATGGTAGCGATCATGGCGCCACAGTATGACTCAAAAATGTCCGATCCCATGCCGGCCACATCGCCTACATTGTCACCGACATTATCCGCGATAACGCCCGGGTTGCGGGGATCATCTTCTGGAATACCGGCTTCGAGTTTTCCCACCAGGTCAGCAGCAACGTCGGCGCTTTTGGTGAATATACCGCCACCCACGCGGGAGAAGAGTGCAACGCTCGAAGCGCCCATGCCAAAGCCATGGATCGCGTGAGCCGTATGCGGGTCGCCGCCGAAGTACCAATAAAGGGTCCCTAGTCCAATCAGGCCAAGGGAAGCCACGCACAAGCCCATGATGGAACCGCCGTAGAAGGCAACTGTCAGTGCCTCGGCTGAACCGGAATTCTGGGCGGCCGTGGTGGTTCGTACATTAGCCTTGGTTGCTGCGAACATGCCAAGGTAGCCTGCTGCGGCAGAAGAGACGGCGCCAACCGCGAAGGACAGGGCCGTGTTCCAGCCGAGATCCGAAACCAGGATGATCAGGAAGAGGGGTACCGCGAACAGCAACAGCATTAAATATTCGCGGTGCATAAAAATCATCGCACCCTCGTGAATCGCATCTGCGATCTTCTGGATCTTGGCTTCTCCTCCTGGATACCTGGTCATCAGGACATAGATAATGAAGGCACAAACCAGTCCAAGCACACCAAAGATTGGTGGCATTAGTGTGAAACTACTCATAAGCGATTCCGGTTGGATTGTTATTTTTTTGAGCCCGTCATTCCCGCGAAGGCGGGAATCCATGCGACAGATTGTCGCCGTGCTGTACTAGATTCCCGCTTTGGCGGGAATGACGATATACCCCAAATTTTAAGGCGCTAATGGTACAAAACTGAGCGCCAATAGAAAACTGGATAAAGCAGATATTTACCCTTCTTCCAAAAGTCTTCTTAAGTCACTAATGGCCGCATTTGCCCGGGAAAAATGGGAACCCATCACCAGCGAATGATTGGCGACCAGGCCAAGACCACTTCCGTTTAAGATGATGGGACTCCACAGGGTGTCCTGTGTCGGTTCCAGTTCACGAATAATCTGCTTCATGCTGACCAGTGCGTTTTTCTTTTCAAGCACATCGTGAAAGTCGACTTCCACGGCTTGCAATAAATGGATCAGTGCCCAGGTTGTACCCCGGGCCTGGTAGAAAACATCGTCCAATTCGGTCCAGGGGGTTTTAACCTCGGTATCACCCTGGGTTTCAGTAGACTGGCGTGCTGCTGCATCACCTGCGAGCGACGTATCGAGTTGTCTTTTACCGACACTCGCGCTCAAGCGCTGGGACAGGCTGCCTAGTCGCGTTTCGACTTCACTTAACCAGACCCGCAGGTTGTCAGCACGGGCATAGAATTGCGCTGATCGTTGATTGGGGTCGCCCAGTCGTTGCAGGTAATCATGTAGCGCGCCAATTCCTTTTTCATACTCCGACTCTGTCTCAGGAAAAATCCAGGTGTCGTTATCATAGTAGAACTGGTTCTCGGAGGTCACAAGTCCGGTATCTTCGGTAGATTGAGACTGCGACCGGCTCATGTTGTTTCGTAACGTCCTTGCCATATCCCTGATTTGCACCAGCACACCAAATTCCCAGTTGGGCACATTATCCATCCAGGCACCAGGAGGTATGATGTCGTTAGTAAGGTAACCACCGCGTTTGTGTAAAAGCACATCTGCCAGTTGAATCATGGTTGCAATAGTTGCACTGCCGGTAACTTGTTTAATCTGGTTTTGCTCCACAAGTTCTGTCGTTTTGGCAGCAACGTCGAAGATTCCGGGTTCATCGTCCCAGATAAAGCCGGTAATACTTATTAGCGTGAGTAATCCAAGTACAGCACCGCCAATGCCTTTGCCAATGTTGCCGGTGGAAGCAGAAGTCTCCAGCGTGTCAGAGAGTTTGTCTTTGAGGTTATCCAGTGCAGCCAATGGTCGATATCCCGGTAGAGTATAGGTTTATGTTAACCCGCCTATCTGTGGGTTAGAAGACGCAGGTTAGTAGTAAAGGTGAATACGAACCCTGCTGGTCATTTCGAAACGAGCCCGGACGCGTTCTTCAGTTGCTCCATTCAGTTGTTGGTATATCCAGCGCCCGGTTGCATCCGACGGCGCTTCAATCACGATAGTAGCCTGATGTTTAGTTATTTCAGCAGCAATCGAACTGAGTGTTGACACTGTTTCCGGGTCCCGGAGTTCAGTTGATTTTCTGGAAAGTGCGAAAGTTTGAGTCCTTCCGCTTGCATAGGTGTTGACCATATTTTCGACGGCTGCGATGTTTGGATGATTTTCATCCACTGACCTTGCTTTGTTCAGGAAGTCCCTGGCGCGTCGGTATCTGCCCTGGTATACATTTTCTATTGACCAGGCGAGATATTTCTCAACGATGTTAGCGATACCCTGGTTGGCTGTTTCGCTGTCAGGGTCAATCGACAGAACCTGGAGGTAGCGGAGGTACGCGTTGTCATCCACTGGTGTGGTTAGTCTATCCTCAGCATATGCCTCTTCTGCTTTTGCAAGTAAAGGAAAAATTCTCGGGTCTACCTCTATAGGTGCAATTGAGGTGCCCGGTTCTTCTGGGGAGATCGTTTTCATCTGGCAGCCGCATAAGGTAGATGCCACGATGAACAGGATGATGAGCTGTTTTTTTGGAACTGACCCGATGAGAAGACTAACGTTATGGTTCATAATCTGATGGTACTGCCTGTTGGCGGTGAAATAAAAGATGCTGCTCAAAAATAATCCGGGATAGAAACAAATGAATCTACGACTATGCTTTATTACAGCCCTGCTGCTTTTTCCGGGGAGCACCGTGGCCGCAGACAGTGTCGTCTTAACCGGCAAGGGGTTTGACCAGCCTCAGTTTTTACCGGTTGATGAGGCTTTCTTGCTAACAGTAAGTAAAGTCGGGGATGGTGTGCAGCTTCACTGGCTGGTACAACCGGGTTACTACTTGTACAGGGATCGCCTGAGCTTTTCCGGACCCGTGGGCATGCCGGAATTGCCTGACGGGAAACGTAAGTTTGATGAGATTTTCGGTGAGGTCGAGGTCTATTACGACGAATTGGAGGTTTTTCTGCAATTTTCTGGTAGTTCCCGACAAGATAGTGACAAGATATTGGTAGGATACCAGGGATGTGCCGATGCGGGATTGTGCTATCCACCGCAGAAAAGAGAATTTATTCTGGAAATTTTGTAGCTAAAATCTAGAAACGTGAAAAAGCACTCTTCTGTGACTGGTACGCTTGTGTTTTTGGAAAAATCCAGGGATTAAATTCTTAAATACTGCTGTTATCTCCCATAAAAATAGAGTAAATTCACGCTTTCTCCCGGGAAAATCGGAAATATGGCTAAAATACTCGTACTTCATGG
>JAPUGI010000017.1 GCA_027292925.1 Gammaproteobacteria bacterium | reverse complement strand
TAGCTGACACTGGATATCCTGCGGTACCGCATCCAGATCGAACAAACGGCGAACTTTTTCAACAATGTGGATAAGCGGTCGGGAGTTTTTCACTTCGACTTTGCAGAGAAGCACATTCTGCGACTCATCGTTGCTAACGCTAATCCGACCTGGTTCTCCCTCGACAATGATGGTTCTTCGATATTCTCCATCGCTCGCAGTCTCGACGCCTGGGATAGCCCGCATGGCGAGAAATGACAGAACACCCTCAAAATCATACGGCAGACGATATGACAGCTTTATGGTGAACGCATCATTTTGATCAATTATCTGTTCTTTTCGCAGGCTGACAGGTGTCCGCCTATAGGTTTTCCTAAAATGATCGTTAAATCGGCGGATTCTTCCGTAGCCGGACGAAAATGCAATATCAGTCATGCTCAAGTTTGTTTCATCCAGCAATTTTTTGGCAAACTGGAGACGCCGTGTTTGCGCAATAGTAATGGGTGATGCACCAAGATATTTCTGAAATAAGCGGCTCAGGTGCCTTGGCGTTACTCCTAATCGATCGCTTAGTTCACCAACTCCTTTATCGTCTAGCGCACCATCGCCAATAAGCCGCAGCGCCCTGGTGACTGTAGTTGATGTCCCCATCCATGCTGGTGTTCCGGGTGAAGTCTCCGGCCTGCACCGCAGACACGGTCGATATCCAGCTTCCATGGCGGCCGCCGCAGACTTGAAGAAAGCAACATTTCGCGCCATTGGCATTTTTACCGGACAAACAGGTCGACAATATATTCCCGTTGTCTTAACACCAACAAAAAATCGACCATCAAACCGTGGGTCTCTTGCCTGCCTGGCGCTTTCAAATACTTCGTATTGTGAATCCATGGTGCGAAGCATATTCTCGTTGTTTCAAGGATACTAGCCAAAATCGGACCTGATTATTTCTGGTAATCTATTCTTCAGAATTAATACACAATTTCGCATTCTCATGATCAGATCCCTCGGAAAAACCGCTAATCCCGCCCACACTATTTCCAGCATACTTGATGGTGGCTTCGATACCTGCGTTACATTCGAATTTGATCATATCCAGCATTATTCAACGGGCCTTAAAATTACCGTTGGAGTTATCTGTTACTACGGTGAAGATCAGTTGCGAGCCGCATTTACAACTGAACTTGATTCGCTTAGCAAAGCGGTCGCGAAGCAATCGGAAAGCGACAGCCACGCCTACAAAATTTTGTTAGAAGATCTGGATCTTTCTGACATCAACCTCAAAGTACCACTGAAACTAGATACATTGCTGATACCCAAGCCATGGGGACAAGAGATCTGGTACACAGGCATCGAAGAAAGAGGAATCTGCACGATACAGAAAATTCCACTGCCGTGGATCCTGGATGTATTTGCCTCGATCATCACCGGTACCCAGGATCTCACTCCAATACTGTTAAAAATACTCGATCCTTCACCTCATGAAGTCTATGGAGACTTGTATTTCGAACTTCACCGGAAAAAGCGCGAAGTATACGTTGTGACACACATTGACAAAAATGCCTGGCCTGATTCAACAGGAGAGATTCGTTTTGGATTCTGCCCTGATAAAGTCAACTCTTATGCTGAAGAACAACAATTCAAAGACGCTTATCTCGCTTCTGTAGAAGAATACCAGCACGTGCGCAACAAACTTGACGCAAAACTGGATGAACTCAGATCAAACGCGCAGGTCGGTGAAAATGAGATGGTGTCCATGGAAACCATCAATGAATGGCACAGTGAGATCGACCCGGCATTAGCAGCGCAGGAAAAGAAACTCAGGAATGCAATGAATGAGTTTACAGCGCAACGTAATTTAAACGTCGGCGATGTAGTCCACGTGAATCCACACGTCCCGCACTCTCTGCAACACGGCGTCAGGGTAATAGAATTCCAGACCCCCCACTATGAACGTTACATTCTGTCATTTGCCCAAAAAGTATTGACGCAGAATCACTGGGACACTAAAAAAGCCCTGGATCATGCGCGGTTGGATATAGAAAAAGAACCAGAAATTCAGCAAATTTCTGAAACTGAATCTCTAATAGCCGATTTCGGGGAATTCAAGGCGACACGAATAGTATTGCAGCCAGGAATGGACAAGGTGATTGATATTGACACTTATTGCCTCGTAGTCGGCGTTGAGGGTACGCTAAAACTAGGAAAGCAACG
This sequence comes from Gammaproteobacteria bacterium, assembly GCA_027292925.1. Lineage (GTDB taxonomy): Bacteria > Pseudomonadota > Gammaproteobacteria > Pseudomonadales > Azotimanducaceae. The sequence goes on along the minus strand of JAPUGI010000017.1, from coordinate 2,443 downwards.
ACTCGACCCTGAAGACGGTTACTACGTTTCCGCATGTGCCAATTCTGTAGAGATCAGAAATACGAGCCCGAAGCCAGCCACACTCCTGATCGCCCAACCAGCACACTAATACATTCAGAAAATTGAACTTTTATTAACTGTGATATCCACCAGAAAGGAATTAAATCGAAGGTATTTCTTGATGCGGTGACCCGAACAATCTTGAGTCAAAGCAACCGGGACCGTGGAATAAAAATGAACCAGCTATATAGCGCCATTGTCTTGCAACAAATCTCTTGCGGCCTCAGCCATTTTCCGGTATCCCTCCCGATTAAAATGAATGGGGTCAGATTTCATTTTTGAATCTCGCTGCAGTTTCGCAAGAATGTCGAATTCGATCGGAACATCGGTGTCTTCCTCAATAGCGTCATAAAAATTCCAGGCTGACGGGAAGAGACTAATTTTAGGTACCGCAATCAGGATCACCTGAGCCCCATGTTGCCTGACGAGATCAATCATCGATCTCAGGTTTGCTTCAGTTTGCTTATGGCTCAGGCGGCGCAATACATCATTGCCACCATGACAAATTACCACAAGTTGTGGCCTCTCTTTCTTCAATACCCCCGGCAGCCGCTTAAGACCAGCGATAGAAATTTCACCCGGGACACCGGATCGAATTACACGATATCCGGTAATCGATTCGAGAACCGCAGGGTAACTCAAGTCCGGAGCAACCCCAGTGCCATAGGTCAGGCTATCCCCAAAGGCCAGAATAACATCCCCCGGATTAAGAGGATGGAGTGTGGAGCCTGCGCAACCTGTAAGCAGGACCAGAACAGGCAAGAATCTACGCATGAACAGCACTGGTGGACTGGCGATTTTCTAAGAAGGCAGCAGGCCCTTAATGGCGTCTCTTTCTTCTGCCAGTTCAGTTTCTGTTTCCGTCATCTTACCTCGACTGAAGTCAGAGATTTCCAATCCCTGGACAATGCTCCACTTCCCGTCATCGCAGGTACAGGGAAAGGAATAAATAAGACCTTCTGCGATGCCGTAGCTGCCATCGGAATAAACCGCCATGCTGACAATTTCACCAGTGGTGCCTAATGTCCAGTCCCGCATGTGCTCTACAGCTGCATTAGCTGCTGAAGCAGCGCTGGATAAACCTCGAGCCTTGATGATCGCCGCTCCTCGCTGTTGGACTGAGGGAATGAAATCGTCAGCCACCCAGGATTGTTCCACCAGATCCATAGCGGGTGTCCCGGCCACTGTTGCATGGGTGAGGTCCGGATACTGAGTGGCAGAATGATTGCCCCAGATAGCCAGTCCGGCCACTGCATTCACGTGGTTACCGGTTTTCTGTGCCAGTCGCGCTGACGCCCGATTTTGGTCCAAGCGGGTCATCGCCGTAAATTGACTAGGGTCGATGTCGGGTGCATTGCGTTGAGCTATCAGGCTATTCGTATTTGCCGGGTTTCCCACCACAAGCACCTTCACGTTTGCAGCAGCATGCTCGTTTAAGGATTTCCCCTGCACCGAAAAGATCTGGGCATTGGCTTCGAGTAGATCTTTGCGTTCCATTCCAGGTCCCCTGGGCCTTGCTCCGACCAAAAGCGCGAATTCGACATCCTTGAATGCTTCATCAGGATTGTCAGTGGCCACAATTTCCTGTATCAAGGGAAAGGCGCAATCTTCCAATTCCATCACCACGCCACTTAAGGCTTCCATGACAGGCGGAATCTCAAGAAGCTGCAGGATGAGAGGCTGGTCCTCTCCGAGCATTTGCCCTGCTGCTACCCTGAACAACAGGGAATAGCTGATCTGTCCTGCAGCTCCTGTAATCGCAACCCTGACTGGTGGTTTCATTCTTACTCCTTGATTTGTCCGGCAGATGGCCTGCATTCAAAACGGCGGAAATTATACCATCCTGAGCTCAGTCTTGATGGAGCAGCACGACTGCCTCTCGAACAAATTGCTCGCGCACGAAACGAATGGGTGATGAAAGAACCTGATAAAGTGCTCAGATGGATTGTGACTATTATTTATCCATATCATGATTTATCTAGAATCTCTCAGAATTAAATCGCCGGGCGAACTACCGGACGGGTTTCCGTTCGATGTGCCTGTCATCGAAGCCCTTGATGAACTGCGTTTTGTTACCCCGGTAACATTTCTAGTCGGGGAAAATGGCAGTGGCAAATCAACACTTATCGAAACCATTGCCTGCGGCCTGAAATGCCCGACGATCGGTAGTTCCGACGTTAGTCGGGACGAAACGCTCAGCGGGCAACGAACGCTAGCGCAAGCCATGCGTTTCGCACGCATCGCTAATCCCCGACTGAAGCTTTTTTTCAGGGCAGAAGATGCGATTGGGTTTACTCGGAGAGTAAGTGATGAGATGCGCGAACTGGGAAACCTCGAAGCGCATTATGAGGAGAGTCTGACTGGATACGGTAGACAACTGGCG
>JAPUGI010000169.1 GCA_027292925.1 Gammaproteobacteria bacterium | reverse complement strand
TTTGGTCCAAAATCAGACGACTACGGTAAACGTACCTTAGGAACCAGACTGGACGACGGTCGTACACAGTCATTGGCAAAAAGAAACATCAGGGCGGCAGATCCTGAATTGGATAACGCACATCTTGACGTAACAAGTTTCAACAGCATCATGATTATCACGGGCCAAGTGCCATCCGAGGAGCTTGTGAATTCTGCCTTACGAGCGGTTGAAGGTATGCGAAACGTCAAACAGATCCATAACGAACTGGAGGTCGCCGGTCCGACCTCGTTATTAGTCCGGGCTAGCGATCGTTGGCTCACCACCAAAATCAAATCAGTGATGATGATCTCTTCAGAAACAGACGCAAACCGAATTAAGGTTGTCACCGAAAACGGTGTTGTATACCTGCTGGGGCTGCTAACGAGAGAGGAAGCAGAAGCTGCGGTCCGACTGACGCGCAAAACCTTCGGTGTACAGAAAATCGTCAAGGTATTCGAGTACATCAACTAGAAAACTATCCTGACTGCATGGCACTTGCTTAAGTGCGACGAAGTATCATTAGTGCGATCACTTGTGCCCTGCCGAGGGTCAGGCCCCCATGGACGGGTGGGGACGCCGAGTCTCACGCCGGTGCGGCAAGGAGACACCCGACACGGTGACCCGAACAATCTCCAGTCAAGTTAACATGGTGAATATTCTGGATAAGAATTAGGTAGAGAGTTGCCCGCTATTTTACAACCTTGAGGCTCGGCGCCGTTTTCTTCGTTGTCCCGGGGGGATCTGGTTGTTGGCCACCATCTTCCTTTGAGAACCACATACCCTCACCATTTTCCTTGGCTACAAGTCCAAGAACAGCTTCGATAGGAACAAAGATTTCCTGGGCGATACCACCAAACCTGCCACTGAACATCACGTGTTCGTTAGTCATCACAAGATCACGTACTGCCGTCGGGCTGATATTCAAGACAATTTGTCCGTCCTTCACATGATCGGCTGGCACCATAATGCCGCTAACAGTTGCATCGACAATCAGGTATGGCGTGTATTGATTGTCGAGAACCCATTCGTTGGTAGCTCGAAGCAGGTACGGCACCGATGATGACATCGCCATCGACGTTCTCCTAGAACGTAAGGATGGGCCGGTTTGTCACCAATCGCCCATATCCAATTCAGCTTCCGAAAGGCTAGCCTGGAAGGAATCCCTGTCAAACATCCGATGCATGTAATCCAGTATAGGTTTGCCATGCTTGGGAGGTAACTCAATACCCAGCACAGGTAAGCGCCATAGTATTGGAGCTACACAGCAATCCACCAGCGTGAAGTCATCACTCATGAAGAAAGGCTTTTCGTTGAAGATTGGCGCCACGGTTACAAGACTTTCCCGTAACTCTTTGCGGGCCCTGTCTATCACCGTATCCTTGGATCGACCGGCAACAATGGTATCAACAAAACCGCACCAATCTCTCTGGATCCGGTAGACAAATAAACGACTCTGCGCCCGTGCAACCGGATATACCGGTAGCAATGGCGGGTGCGGAAATCGCTCATCCAGATACTCCATGATAACCATGGACTCGTATAAGGCCAGGTCACGATCCACCAGGGTCGGCAAACTATTGTACGGATTCAGGTCAGCGAGATCTTCCGGCATGTTACCGCGCTCTACGTCGACAATCTCAACCGCCACACCCTTTTCAGCCAATACGAGCCGCACTCGCTGGCTATAGTGGTCATTCCCATCTGAATAAAAAATCATTGACGCGTGTTTCGCAACTACCCCCATCTATTCACCTCTTTTGAGTTAAGTAATTTCATGTCAGCCACGACCGAAGGAGTGGCGATTTTAGTGGAAATCTTTTTTGTATTCTCTGCCCAGGAGATAGGTAAGGACATAAAAAAACGCGAGGAACAAGAGCACATAAACTCCAATTCGCTGCCTCTCCAATCGAACTGGCTCTGCTATGTAGTACAGGAAGTTGCTCAGGTCGTAGACCACCTGGTCATATTCTTCTGGTGTGAGCGTACCAGTTCCCTCCACGAGTTCCAGCGGGCTACCACCAATCTCCTTAAGCTCGGCACCACATTTTTCTTCCGTGACATACTGAAGGGTCTTACGATCCCTGGTTTTGGTACCATTTTCTGTAAGTTTCGGAACTTGTTTACACACATAGCGTTGCAAACCCTGTAGTTCTACCAGTACATGTGGCATGCCGACATTCTCGAATACCGTATTGTTTACACCGAAGGGCCGGTCCGGATCTTCATAGAAACCACGTAAATAGGTATAAACGTATTCGGGACCGCCTTTTAGTTTACTGTACAGAGTAAGATCAGGTGGCGCTGCTCCGAACCAGTTTTTGGAACTCTCAATCGACATTGAATTTTCCATGAGATCACCAATTTGAACGTTGGGATCAAAAATCAGATGCTCAAGCATCAAGTCGTGCGGAATACCTAAATCATCCGCAGTTCTAATATAGCGCTGGTACTGCAATGAGTGGCAGCCCATACAATAATTCAAATAGGTTTTTGCGCCACGCTGTAGTGAAGCCTTGTCATGCAGATCAGGCTCCATCTCATCCAGTGGATAACCGGATTCCGATGCCAGGGCTATCATCGGCAAGAGCAGTACAAATGCAGTCAATAGTCTCCTCATGGCATTATCACTCATCCAAGTGTTACCCGTTCTGGCACTGGTCTGGTTTTCTCTACTCTGGTGTACCAGGGCATGAACAAGAAATAGGCAAAATAGATACCAGTACACACCTGTGCAATCAGTGTCTTTGTCGGTGTTGGATGAACGGTTCCAAGATAACCAAGCACGAAGAATGCAATGACAAACAGTGCCAGGAATATTCTGCTGCCCCATCCCTTATACCTGATGGATTTTACTGGAGACTTGTCCAGCCAGGGCAGCACAAACGGGATCGCAATCGCCCCGGCCATCACCACGAGTCCCCAGAACTTGGCATCCAACCCAAACAACGGGAAGGTAGCCGCCCGCAACATCGAGTAAAACGGGGTGTAGTACCAGACTGGAGCAATCAGATCTGGTGTTTTTAGCGGGTCCGCAGGTTCATAGTTTGCATGTTCTATCAGATATCCACCCCCGTCCGGATAGAAGAACATCACTGCACAGAATACGAACAGGAACAGCACAATCCCCGGCAGGTCATGTCCGATCGTATAGTCCGGGTGAAAAGGAATTCCATCCAGCGGCTTACCGTCCTTATCCGGATATTTCTTTATGTCGACACCATCAGGATTGTTGGAGCCCACCTCGTGCAGCGCGAGGATATGGAGAACCACAAGCACCAACAGCACCAGAGGCACCAACGCAACATGCAACGCAAAGAATCTATTCAACGTGACACCTGACATATTGAAATCACCACGGACCCAGACTGCAAGATCTTCACCGACGAAAGGAATAGCCCCGACCAGAGAGACGATCACCTGGCCACCCCAGAAAGACATATTGCCCCAGGGTAATATGTAGCCAAAAAAACCTTCAGCCATCAATGCGACGTAGATGAGCATGCCAAACAGCCAAATCAGTTCCCTGGGCTTTTGATAGGAACCGTACATCAATCCACGAAACATATGTATATACACTACAACGAAGAAAGCTGAAGCACCGGTTGAGTGCATATAGCGAAGCATCCACCCGTATTGGACGTCTCGCATAATGTATTCTATAGATGCAAACGCCCCTTCCCCGGTCGGGTCGTAACTCATGGTTAACCAGATACCAGTCAATAACTGGTTAACGAGTACTACAAAAGCAAAGACTCCGAAGTAGTACCAGAAATTAAAGTTTTTGGGTGCATAGTACTTGGACAAATGCTTTTCATATGTCTCTGTAACCGGGAGCCTTTGGTCAACCCAATTCATGAAATTCTTGAAAGATTGTTGTATTGATGACATCTATGCAAACCCTCCATCTCCACCGATGACTAGCACTGATTCTGATTCATAGTAGTGAGGTGGAACTTCAAGGTTTGAAGGCGCGGGGACACCCGCATAGACGCGACCCGCCAGGTCAAATTTAGACCCATGGCACGGGCAATAAAAACCACCGATCCAATTTGGATCAAAAGCCTGCGGTTTGATCTCTGGCCTGAATTTTGGAGAACAGCTCAGGTGTGTACAGAGTCCAATCAATACGAGTACATCGGGTCTGATTGAGCGTGTTTCGTTTCTCGCATACTCGGGTTGCTGCAGACGATCAGACTTTGGATCCGCCAGTCTCTTGTTGCTTGAATTGAGTTTTACCAGCATCTCCTCGGTACGCATGAGCACAAATATTGGCTTATCGCGCCAGGCCGGAATGGGTCCAAGTATTTCACCGGGAATTAACCTGCTGATATCGATTTTGATCGGAGCACCTGCCGCAAGCGTTCTGGCGCTGGGGTTGAATGACGCCACAAACGGAACTGCAACACCGACTACACCTGCCGTTCCAACAACTGTCGTCGCCCCAATTAAAAAATTGCGTCGCCCCGAGTTGACGCCATCATCACTCACATTGAATCTCCCCAGTAATTAGTTACTCGGATTAAATACTACGGAACTGCCATAGGCGGACCCTGGAGCCCAATTACAAGCCCGCGGATTCTACCACAGTCCACTTATAATTTGTTGTTACGACCGCATAAGGGAAGGGGTAATCGAACCACCATTTGGCATGCAGTTGATGCCTCGCAATACTACTGGAAAACGAGCAAATTCAGGCACCCGGGCGAGAGGATTTTTATCGTTTGGAGTATTGTGGCCGTTTCCGGGCTTTGCGCAGCCCGACTTTCTTGCGTTCTACCACACGGGCATCGCGAGTGACGAAACCCGCTTGTCGCAGTGCGGGTCTTAGTGTCTCATCATATTCGAGTAGCGCCCTGGTAATGCCATGCCGAATTGCACCAGCCTGGCCAAACCCGCCACCACCACGAACTGTCACTCGTATATCGAATTTATCGGTCAATTCAACCAGTTCCAACGGCTGGCGCACAATCATACGAGCAGTTTCCCTGCCAAAATAATCATCCAAAGAACGGTTATTAACCTGGATACCGCCTTCACCTGAAGTTAAGAACACTCTGGCTTTGGCTGATTTTCTTCTGCCGGTTCCGTAATACTGAGTCATTCAAATAGACCTGTTAAATTTCCAGTGGTTGAGGTTGTTGCGCGCTATGAGGATGTTCACTCCCTGCATAGACTTTTAACTTACTTAGCATGGAACGGCTTAGCTTGTTTTTGGGCATCATGCCCTTGACCGCCATTTCTATGACTCGCTCCGGCGCCTTCTCAATCAATTTTTCAAAAGTAATGGATTTGATACCACCGATGTAACCAGTGTGATGATAGTAAATTTTGTCCGTTGTCTTATTACCTGTAACTTTCACTTTTTCGGCGTTCACAACCACAATATAGTCGCCGGTATCCACATGCGGTGTGTACTCTGCCTTGTGCTTACCTCGCAACCGATTCGCAATTTCTGTACTGATTCGACCCAGAGTTTTATCGGTGGCATCTACGACATACCAGTTGTGTTTCACATCTTCTTTTCTGGCGCTATATGTTTTCATCTAAGCAAACCACCAGCATTGGCTTCGGGTATTTTCGGAGCGCGAATTCTACCCAAGCAACTGCTGATCCGCAAGCGAAACAATCGATAAAATCCACCGGCAGTTGTTTTCGCGCGTCTTTGACCCGCACGCTACAGCCCTTACGGTCTGTGCTCTCTGGCGAGGTATTCATGAGATTGCATTTCTTGTAAACGACTCTGGGTGCGCTGAAATTCAAATTCCAGCTGTTCACCTTGATATAAGGAAATAATCGGTTCCGCCGCGGAAAGGATCAGCTTCACATTCCTATCATAAAATTCGTCAACCAGGCTAATAAACCGTCGGGCCTGATCCTCGGTTTTGCTGCCGAAGCGGGGAACGTTACTAATCAGAACAGTCTGGAAAATACGAGCCAGTTCAATGTAGTCATTTTGGCTTCTCGGTCCATCACAGATATCATTGAATTCGAACCAGGCAACACTGTCACCACAACGTCTGGCCAGGATGCCACGACCCTCAATATCCAGTTCAATACTATTAGTTCCTTCGTCCGGGCTGATGGCTGAAAAACTGGCCATCAAGCTCCTATCGGCTTCTTCATCTAATGGTGAATGATAGATTTCCGCTGATTCCAACACCCGGAGCCGGTAGTCTATACCACCGTCAACATTGAGCACTTTTGTGTGAGCCTCTATCAAGTCGATAGCTGGCAGGAATTTGCGCCTCTGCAACCCATTTTCATACAGGCGGCTGGGCTCAACATTTGAAGTAGCCACCAGTACCACGCCACGCCTGAACAATGCTTCCAACATGGCCGCCAGAATCATCGCGTCAGCGATATCACTGACGAAGAATTCATCGAAACACAATATCCTGTAGCGGCTTGAAAATTCATCC
>JAPUGI010000168.1 GCA_027292925.1 Gammaproteobacteria bacterium | reverse complement strand
CGCGATCTTGTTCGGCGCGAGGCATCTGTCCACTCGAGACAAGCATGAAGGCCTGGTAGTGGCTATCGCCTTGGAATCCATTCTCAAACTCGCGGCGCTGATGTTCCTGGCCTGGTACTGTGTGTCGCATATTTTTGGTAGTGCCGAGGCTATGCAGACCTGGTTGAACGACAATCGGGAACTATTAGTCGCGTCAGAACGACATCTGGGGGACGGTGCTTCCCGCTCGCTGCTGCTGATATTTTTCGCAGCGACTGTCGCCATGCCCCATGTTTATCACATGTTGATTACAGAGAATGATGATGAACGCGCATTGTCCGGAGCTCGTTGGGGATTTCCTCTATACATGCTGTTATTCAGCCTATGCATACCGCCTATTTTGTGGGCCGCAAAAAAACTTAGCGCTGATCCACCGGCGGAGTTCTATCCCATTGCCATCGGTCTAGTGACCGGAAACGAAGGTATTACTATTCTTGCGTTTATCGCTTGCCTCGCTGCTGCAAGTGGCGTGCTGATTGTTACTACACTTGCGTTGGCTTCCATGACACTTAACCACGTCCTTCTGCCGTTATATCGCCCATCCCATGGCGTAGACAACTATTCCCTGTTGCTGAACACCAGGAGAGGCCTGATTGCTGCCATAATTCTCGCGTCATTCGGGATTTATCAATTGTTGGGCGAAGACCAGAGCTTGATGAGTCTTGGTATTGTCGCGTTTGTCGCAGTTCTGCAATTTCTCCCTGGGCTCATAGGGGGTTTTCACTGGCGCCAGTCAAATCGAACCGGACTGATTGCAGGTCTCATTACGGGACATCTGGTCTGGTTCTCTTACCTGCTGTTACCGTTGATTTATAGCATGCTTCTCGGCGCACCCTTCACACTAGAGATCAACGACAAATCCGTGCAACTGGCCGTAACCATGTCACTTGTGTCGAATACGCTGATGTTTGTAATCTGTTCAATTCTCACAGAACCCACAGCCGAAGAAACCCTGGCCGCGCAGGAGTGCATGTCAGACTCTCTTTCAAGCACTTTTCGCGGCGAACTGCAGGCGACCTCAGTGCCAGAGATGGAGAACAATCTGGCCATGGCAGTTGGTCGTGCAGTCTCAAGCAGGGAGGTTAATCTGGCGTTATCGGAGCTGAGTTTCCCAGAGGACGAACATCGCCCCTATGCCTTAAGCCAACTTCGAGCCCGAATGGAAACTAACCTGTCAAGCATCGTGGGACAAACCATCGCCCACAGAATTATCGGCCGAGTCCTGCCTTTCAAGTCCACATCCAGTTCTGTTCATGTGCTAGAGAGTTATCTTGAAGATTATCGATCCCAACTCACGGGGTTAGCTGCCGAACTGGACGACCTTCGCCGCTACCATCGTCAGGTTTTGCAGGATCTTCCAACAGCCGTGTGTTCTGTAGATAGTGAACACGTGATTCGAACCTGGAACCACGCCATGCAGGAAGTGACAGGCATTGAGACTGGGGTAGTTGTCGGCTTCCCAATTACCAGCCTGGCGGAGCCCTGGAAAGAACTACTCAACACCTTCATCTATGACGATTCGACCCACCGGCTCAAGATCGAACTGGAGGTTTCTGACCAACCCAGACTCGTCAACTTGCACAAGGCCTCCATTATCAACTACCCGAAAGAACCCGGCGACCTGGTCATCGTTATCGAAGACCTGACTGAATCACAACGTATCGAAGAACAACTAATTCACAGCGAACGTCTTGCTTCCATCGGACAATTCGCCGCAGGTATTGCGCACGAAATTGGCAACCCGGTGACCGGTATCGCTTGTCTTGCCCAGAACCTGAAAATAGATACTGACCAACAGGACCTTGCGGAGTTGTCCAGCAACATCCTGGAGCAAACCGAACGAATTTCCAACATCCTGCAATCGTTGGTCAATTTTGCCTACGGCAGCAAGGGTGACATGAAGCGACGAAGCGTTCCGGTGGAGCTACGTGTGTGCATTAACGAAGCAATCAAATTACTGTCACTTAACCAGAGTGAACATGAAGTAATGTTCACAAACATGTGCGCAGCCGACATCTATATTCTTGGTGATCCGCAACGTCTATCACAGGTGTTTGTCAACGTGCTTTCCAATGCCCGGGATGCCTCCCACAAACACAATGAAGTTCAGATCATAAGCCGTTTCGAAGATGATTCTGTGGCCATTGATATCATCGACCAGGGTCACGGTATTCCATTCAATCATTTAAAAAGAATATTCGAACCCTTTTTCACCACCAAAGATCCTGGTGAAGGAACGGGACTTGGTCTTGCTATCGTCACCACAATCGTAGAAGAACATCACGGTTCGATCACCGCTGAATCAGCAGGTGAGTCCGGTGGCGCACGCGTCATTATCAGACTTCCGCGATATGTTCAAGGGGATTCATTGGTTAAGGATTACGCTGCAGAGTTGACTTCATCATCCAAATCGTAGTTTAGTTCACAACTCAAGTAAATGAGCTCAGACACTAGCAGGAGAGTATGAGCCGAAAGAAGATTCTTATAGTCGAAGACGAAGTCGTAATTCGATCCTCACTCAAGAAATTCCTCGAGAAAAAAAATTACAAAGTATTGGAGGCAGGTTCTGTAGAAGAGGCCGTGAAGCAGGATCTCGGTAGGTTCTGTCTGATCATCACCGACCTCCGGCTTCCAGGACCACCAGGTACTAACATCATTCGGTTAGCCCCTAATATCCCTGTGCTTGTGATGACCAGCTACGCCAGCCTGAAGTCTGCCGTCGATACGATGAAGCTCGGCGCTGTGGATTACATAGCAAAGCCATTCGATTATGAAGATCTCCTGAAGACCATCCATAAACTGATCGAAGAACCTGATCAGCAACCAACTATTGCCAACATGCTCGGAACCTGCGATGCCATGGTGGAGTTGTTCAGCCGCGTAAGAAAAGTTGCCCCGACTGATTCCAACGTACTCATCGTTGGAGAATCTGGCACCGGAAAGGAACTTGTTGCCAAAGCTATTCACAACGCAAGCGCACAATCATCAAAACAGATGATCTTGCTCAATTGCGCGGCTATTCCACATACATTGATTGAATCCGAACTCTTTGGCCATGAGAGGGGAGCTTTTACCGGCGCTACCAGTGCCCGTGTCGGGCTGGTTGAGGCAGCCGATGGCAGCACCCTGTTCCTGGATGAAATTGGCGAACTTACCCTGGAAGCACAAGCCAGATTGCTCCGTGTTTTACAGGAAGGTGAAGTTCGTCGAGTCGGTTCTATTGAAACCAAAAATGTATCGGTCAGGCTGATTGCAGCAACTCACCGCGACCTGAAAACGCTGGTAGAAGACAAGCAGTTTCGGGAAGATCTCTACTACCGACTCAATGTATTCAAACTTACATTACCGCCTCTCAGGGACCGACATAGCGACGTGATGTTAATCGCGGATCATGTCCTGCAGTGCGCCGCCAGAAAACTTAACAAACAGGGGCTCGTCTTCACCGAGCAAACACGGGAAGTAATCTCCCAGTATAGATGGCCGGGTAACATCCGCGAGCTGGAAAACGCAATTGAACGCGCAGTAATACTTTGTGAAAGTTGTTTTATCACACCGGATTTGTTGGCCGTGGAATCCGAAGCACCAAACAGATCGGATCATGAAAACAATGAAACTGCTATGGATGACAATGTTTCTCTTGAAGATTACTTTCAGAAATTTGTCCTGCAAAACCAAAACCAGATGACAGAGACAGAACTCGCCCTTAAGCTCGGCATCAGTCGAAAAAGTTTGTGGCAGAAGCGCCAGAAACTCAATATTCCGAGGAAAAAATCAAGGAAAAAATAATTCACGAAACAAAACTTTCGTCATTCCTGCGAAGCTGGTCTCGGAGCTTGTCCCGATACGTCTGACCGCTGCGAAAGCATGGCCGGGAGCAGGGAGCAGGAATAAAATCCAGGTGATATTCAACTAGTGTTACCAAAGGAAGCATTAAGTCGTAACTTTGGGTAACACTTTCAACGGTGGTAACACTTGGATTTTCTGCAAGTACTTGTTTCTGTTGTGTAAACATAATTGGCACAATTACTGCTTTGTTGTTTCACCGGAGAAGAACGATTAATATACCAACAATAATTTCTCTAAGACCGGTTCTGGCATCGCGTATTTATTACTCAGTGCCGAATCAAACAATAAGAACAATAAAACAACAAGAAAAATAAAACTGGCTCGCTGAATGGGAAAAGTTTACTTTTCCCATTTTCTTTTTAGATTCGTGGAAAAGTGGCTGGAGTCCTTCGACTCCCTGTGGTCGCTCAGGACAGGGTCTGGTACTATCTGTCTCATAACCTCTTATTACACAACTCTTTTCGT
>JAPUGI010000167.1 GCA_027292925.1 Gammaproteobacteria bacterium | reverse complement strand
TGTGTTTGTGACCTGCCGGGTCCCCAATATCTAGCCTCGTCCGTTCGTGTTTGCGCTTCGCGAAGCCACGAACCAGATGAACAAAAATTGTCGAAAAATGAAAGAATTACGGGATTTATTTCATTTAAATTGTTTGCGATTGAGTTAAAGGTGTTATTTAATGTGATATTGCATGTATCGACCGTAAGTACGTGTACTAATTAGGAAAATATAGTGTTAAGTTTTCTAAACAAAGGACCAAGCAACATGCTCGGGCTGGACATTAGTTCCACGTCTGTGAAGTTGCTGGAATTGAGTCGATCGGGTGGGAACTTCAGGGTCGAGGGTTATGGCGTAGAGCCACTGCCTGAAAATGCGGTTGTGGAAAAGAACATCAGTGATGTCGAAGGGGTAGGTGAAGCTATTGCCCGTCTGACTGAACGTTGCAAGACAAAAGTGAAACTCGCAGCCGTGGCCGTTGCCGGTTCGGCAGTAATAACCAAGACCATAGAGATGCCCGCGACCTTGTCTGCCGATGAAATGGAGAATCAAATTGAGGTCGAGGCAGATCAGTATATTCCTTATCCACTAGATGAAGTGGCGCTGGATTTTGAAGTCCAGGGACCATCGCCACGGAGTGAAGAACAAGTAGAAGTGCTGCTGGCGGCCTGCCGCAGGGAGAATGTTGAAATGCGTGAAGCGGCGCTTGAACTTGGTGGACTGAAGGCGAAGGTAGTTGATATTGAGTCTCATTGCATGCAGCGGGCGTTCCAGTTGGTCAGGGCAGATTTCACCGAAGAAGGCGCCGAAGAGGAAGATCAGATCATTGCCATTATCGATATCGGTGCAACGATGACGACCTTGAGCGTTATAACCGGAGCCGGTGCACCCTATACCCGGGAACAACTTTTCGGCGGCAAGCAACTTACTGAGGAAATTCAGCGTCGTTATAGTCTTTCAGTTGAAGAAGCAGGGTTGGCCAAAAAACAGGGTGGTTTGCCGGATGACTACGAAACCGAAGTGCTGGTGCCATTCAAAGAGGCAGTGATTCAGCAGGTAACGAGATCCTTGCAGTTTTTCTATTCTTCCAGTGCGTATGACGATGTTGATCACATCATTCTTGCTGGAGGTACTTCTTCAATTGAGGGACTGGCTGGCATGGTTGCCGCAAAACTAGGTACGCCATGTTCCATTGCTAACCCTTTTGCAAAGATGTCACTGTCTTCAAAAGTGAACGAGGGCAATTTAAGCAACGATGCACCAGCCTTGATGATTGCATGTGGCTTGGCGTTAAGGAGTTTCGATTGATTTCGCGGCAGAGTCAGGAGGGGTGTTAGCGCATGGATGACATTAAAATTAATCTACTCCCGTGGAGAGAAGAGAAACGGGAAGAGAAAAAGAAAGAATTCCTCAATGTGATGGTCGGCGTGCTCCTGATGGCCGGTCTGATTGTTGGCGGTGTTGACCGATTTTATAACGGCGCTATCGGCGAGCAGAGTGAGCGAAACAATTTTCTTACCGAAAAAATCAAGGTTCTTGAAGGAAGGATTGCAGAAATCAATCAATTACAGCAAACGAGAAACGAACTACTCGCAAGGATGGAGGTTATCCAGAATTTACAAGGTAACCGGCCTATCATTGTGCGTTTGTTTGATGAGCTTGCCAGGCAATTGGCACCGAGGATCTTTTTCACGGATCTGCGTCTGGTGGGTAAGGAACTGTCAATCCAGGGCATCGCCGAATCAAACAACAGAATTTCCAGCCAACTCCGAAATTTGTCCGAATCCAACTGGTTTGATAAGCCTAATGTTACGGCAATCAGTGCTGATCCTAAATTTGGTCCCCAGGCCAGCCAATTTTCGTTAAGCGTGCAGCAGAGTACACCAAAGAAAGAGGAGGCGAACTAGTCATGGCCGTGCAAGATCTCATGGATAGCCTACAGAACTTTGACATGGAGCAGTTGAGTGACTTCAACAATGTTGGGTCATGGCCCACGGCGATTAAGGTGATAATGTGGACGTTCGCATTTGTAGGAGCAATGGCGCTCGGGTATTTTTTGCATATCACAAATCTCCAGGCAGAGATTGCAAGGGTGCAGACGACTGAAGGTGAGCTACGGACGGACTACGAGAACAAGTATTTTCAGGCCGTTCATCTCGAGGGTTATCGAAAGCAACAGCAGGAAATGGAAGAGTCCTTCGAGATAATTCTGAGGCAATTACCTTCGGATACGGAAATTCCAGGGTTGATCGAAGATATCACACTGGTCGGCCTCAAGAACGGACTGTCTTTTTCGAGAATAGACCTGCAACCCGAAGAGCTTCATGAATTTTATATCGAAAAACCCATCCAGATAATTGTTTCTGGGGGATACCATGGCCTGGGGGCGTTCGTCAGCGATGTGGCAGACCTTTCCAGAATTGTAACCCTGCATGATTTCACCATCACACCGGACCGGCGCAGATCACAGTCCACTGAAACGGTAGGGGGAGTGCTACGCATGACAATTCTGGCGAAAACTTATCGATACAACGATGAGCGTGGTTAACCAATCATGAGAAGCCTACAACCCCGACAACTGTTACCAATCACCTGTTTAATGATGTTGCTCGTTGGTTGTACCAGCGGAGATCAGTACGCTGATATTCGTGGATTCATGGAAGAGGTGGAAGCTAAGCCTAAGGGATCAATAGCGCCATTGCCGGAATTTGAACCGTATCAACCATTTACCTATGGCGCGGCAAACCGCAGGAGTCCGTTTGAGCCACCGGTAGTTGTCACGCCAAGAACAGCCGAACAAAGAAAAAATATTGGTGTGAAACCGCCGAAAGATCACGTGAAGCAATATCTGGAGAGGTTTACCCTTACATCTCTTTCAATGGTTGGTACTTTGCAGCAGAACAACTCGACATGGGCGTTGGTAGAAGATGACACTGGTGGCGTTCACAGGGTTCAGGTTGGGGACTATATGGGTTCTCAATGGGGGCAGATTGAGAGTATTGATGATTCCAGAATCGACATTACCGAAATTGTTAGTGATGGCGCTAGCGGTTGGCTGAGAAGGCCGAGAACAATAGAAATAAAAGGCATAGATTGATGACGTCTAGATTTGTGGAGGCACATATGTTTGCTGCGACAGGCAAAGTGATTGCGTTGAACTACTGGGTTCTGAAAATCTTTGTGACGCTCGTACTCGGTCTATTCGCCATTGCATCAATGGCGGAAGTTAAAATGGAGAACATAGAGTTTTCATCCTTACCCGGGGACAAGGTAGAGATTCGAATGATATTTGATGGCGTGCCTCCTTCGCCTACTGGCTATACCATCGAGCAACCTGCAAGGATTGCACTTGATCTGATGGGTGTCGTTAGCGGGCTAGCTTCAAAGTACCATCCTCTGGGCAGCGGCAATGCCAGAAGCGTTACTGTAATTGAAGCGGGTGATCGTACTCGCGTCATCGTGGCTATGACAGAACTGGTAGGCTATTCGGCAAGAGTTGAAGGAAACTCGCTTTATATCCTGGTCGGACAGGAACAGGGACTCTCCATGCTTGCTCAAGGTGTTATAGGGACACAACCGCCTTCGACTGTTCCTTATGAAAGGGGAGTGGCCAGGGTTGAAGAAATTGACTTTCGCCGGGGCGAAGCAGGGGAAGGAAGAGTTATCGTTAAACTTTCACACGATGGTATCGGTATAGACGTGTCAAGTGAGGGTGGAAAGATCAAGGTTGAATTTGCTGCAACCCAGATTCCCGAAAGTTTGCAGCGTCGCCTTGATGTGAGTGATTTTGCAACGCCGGTGTTGATCGTCGATGCACTACCCGAAGCTGGCAATACCGTCATGATAATTGAGCCGACGGGGGAGTTTGACTATCTCGCTTATCAGGCTGATGACGTTTTCACACTCGAAGTGAAACCCATTGGTGGAGTGGAGGATAGCGTGCGGGAAAAAGCCTTCCGGTACCGTGGTGAAAAGCTCTCACTTAATTTCCAGGACATAGAGGTTCGATCGGTTCTGCAGTTGATTGCAGATTTTACGGATAAGAATTTAGTGGCCAGCGATACCGTT
>JAPUGI010000166.1 GCA_027292925.1 Gammaproteobacteria bacterium | reverse complement strand
AGAGAACTCCACATGGTGGCCGCGCAATACCCACAACATAAGCTTCGTGTGATTT
This sequence comes from Gammaproteobacteria bacterium, assembly GCA_027292925.1. Classification (GTDB taxonomy): domain Bacteria; phylum Pseudomonadota; class Gammaproteobacteria; order Pseudomonadales; family Azotimanducaceae. The sequence continues at coordinate 4,793 of JAPUGI010000166.1, read as the reverse complement.
CCTCAGGGTTACGACCCACTGATCGTAACTGATCATCAAGATAGTTGTTCATTTCCCGGATTGCAGCAGCTGCCTCTTTTCCTTTCCGCCCTAATCCGGGGTCTGAAAAGCTCCACTTACTCGCGTATCGGGCAGCTAGTCGCATCGATTTCGGTCCATGCGCCGCGATGACCAACGGTAAAATGGGTTGCTGGTGTGGTGGCGGGCTGACATAGGCATCTTCGAAGGAATAGTACTCACCCGAAAAAGAAGACGTTTCCTGTGTCAGCAGCTTATTTACCACTGTGACAAATTCAGCGAATCGAGCCTGACGTTCCTTACCGGTCCACATCGGCGTGCCTGTCATGCTATGGTCAGTTGGCACACCACCTGCTCCTAATCCTAACTCCAGCCGCCCGTTTGACATATGATCAACAGTAATCGCTTGTTTCGCGATTATCGCGGGATGTCGATATACGATATTTGTTACTAGTGTGCCAATTCGGATCGATTGAGTGGCTTGCGAAAGACCGGCCAGAGTTGTCCATCCCTCAAGCCATTCGGTTTCAATAAAAGGATTGGCGAACGAATCAGCCACCCACAGGCTGTTGAAGCCAAGCTCTTCTACCTTCCGTGCATGGGTTTGCAGTTCCGCCCACGAACAGTTCTGTGTTAGCAGAATCCCAAATTGCGACATCAATCTTGTCTCCACTGAAAGGCTACGCGATAGTATCATTTAGGAGATGTTACTTTGTGCACTCATCAGGAAGATTACTAAATACACTTCTTTGATCCGAGTGGAGCTTTTAAATATTCTTCCTCCAAAAGTTCCGCTTTGGGCACATGGCGGGTTTTTCCGTGATTTGCCCCTCTTAGTTTTTGTGTCTGCTATTGAGTTGAAAAGCGGCGCTTTTGTTTGCTTAAATCACGAAATCCAAAACGGGAACTATCGGCCAACAGTTGACCCGTGAGTTAATGGCTGACCGGATCTCCTGGCGGAATCTCGAACTTACCGCCGAGATCAAGCTCGCTGGCTCTGTTGATGGTGAAGGCTGTATCAATAGTTTCAGCGTCAGCCTGTGCTCCGGTATCTGTTGTCATCAATCACCCCAATTGCCCAGTATTCAAGGTAACGATTGTCAGTCATAAATGAAAGCTGTGTAGCTGGCAGTGGGTAAGTGTTTTTGGTAGCGTGAATATTGCTCTATGAAGATAAGTTGAGGAAAGCATGAATCTTGAGGAGTTTCGCGCCGAAACCAGGACCTGGCTGGAAACTAATTGCCCGCCGGGTGCACGGGGTCCTGGTGAGATATCAAATGGCAGCAGCAAGATCGAAATTAAAGATCCGGATACTCGACTATGGCTGCAACGTATGGTGGAAAAGGGATGGACCGTTCCGAATTGGCCGAAGGAGTATGGCGGGGGAGGGCTTAGTACGGCTGAATATGTTGTTCTCCTGGAAGAGATGGGTGCGATCAGGGCGCGCCCGGCATTGTCGAGTTTTGGCACTAGTATGTTTGGGCCAACCTTGTTGGAATATGGGACGGAGGAACAGAAACAACGGCATCTGCCGCGAATCGCAAGAGCTGAAGTTGAATGGTGCCAGGGATATAGCGAGCCCGGCTCGGGTTCTGATCTTGCAAGTTTACAGACGCATGCTGAACTCGATGGTGATCATTATGTAATAAACGGTTCAAAAATCTGGACATCGGGTGCACATAATGCAGATTGGATGTTCATACTGGTCAGGACCAATAGAGATGTACCGAAACAAGAGGGTATCAGTTTCATGCTGTTACCGATGGACCAGCCTGGCGTAACCGTAAAACCCATCGCGCTAATAAGTGGTGTTTCAACTTTTAATGAGACTTTCTTCGATAATGCGCTGGCAGCACGCGATGACCTGGTGGGGGAACTAAACAAGGGATGGACCGTTGGAAAACGACTACTCCAGCACGAGCGTTCAGGCATGGAGTCGCTGATTTCCGGTGGTACTAGTAGCACCGATTCAGGGATATTGGATGTAGCACGAGAGTTTCTGGGTGAGGTTGATGGAAAACTTCTTGATCCAGTCGCCAGAGACGAAGTTATCTCCTACCAAATGGGTGAGGCTGCGCTACACCTCACGCAACGGCGAGTCGTCGAAGAATCACAGAACGGTGCGACGCCAGGTCCAGCGACTTCGATTTTCAAGGTTGTTAGTACAGAACTTCAACAGGACTATTACGACCTCAAGACAAGGCTTCGTGGATCCAGGGGGTTTGGGGTTGATGAAAAAGAATTCTCTGATGGTGAACTGGAAATTGTAAAACAGTTCTTTTTTTCCAGGGCGGCATCTATTTACAGTGGCAGCAACGAGATTCAGCGAAACATTATTGCAAAGCGCGTACTGGGATTGCCAGACTAGGAGGTTACCGGGATGCCAAAACTTGGGGTAACAACCCTGATAGGGAAATCGGGTGAGCCATACACCTTCAATGTCTACGCAGGTAACATGCGGTTTAACGATTTCATTCCCGGCGTCTACTATATTTCCAGGCAGACGAATAAGGAGGAAGAATTGTCTATTTATCTTGGTGAATCAGACAATGTTGATGTCACTCTGCAAAAACACGAAAAACAGGCTTGCTTTGACAAGTATCAGTACAATCGGGTTGCGTTTTATAAGAATGCAAGCCGTGAAGTTCGCCAGGCTATCGTCGATGACCTTCTGCCAGGGCTGGAGACCACCTGCAATTAGAGTTTCTTAAGGAACCTCATCGACCCAGGCACACACAAGCCATCCCGTACCAACAATTTTTACAGCCGCGGCGTTACCGCCTTTTTCAATCAATTCCTGTAAATAATCCGCCGCAGATTGCTCGTCAGTGAACTCTTTCGGGAGGATAGCGACGTTGCGTACACCCGGAAATATCTTGTTCGCTGGCGATCCTTGCATATTTCGATTACGGAACATGCCCCTTACCATGCCTTCCATGCCGTTGATCATGTGCGTTACAAATCTGTATTCAGACATCCAATGCTCTCCCTGGGTAGTCTCTTGCAAGAGTGATTCGACCATAATCTGCACTGTGATTTTGTCAACTGCAGGTGACGTTGCAAATATCGTTTTCGCAATAATAATGCAGGGTGGGTGTAAGCTTGGTACCAAATTGCTATAAATGTGTCGAAATTTTACGGAGAGGGACCGCAATGGGTAATCAACAAGAACAGCCGGCCCGTGGTCGGCGAAGCTTTTGGACCTGGGGTTGGCAATCGGATGAACCAACACAGGTACAACGCCAGGAAATGGCTAATCACCTATCGAAACGCTTTGGTCGGGAAATCTCAGTACCAGACGTACCCAGTATAGAAAATCTGGAATTACGGGCACCTCGGATTTCCGTTCCAGATACGTTATCGAGTGTGGTAACGACGGACAAGACTGAACGTGTCATCCATACCTATGGTGGTCATTTCCTTGAACTAAATCGTGCGCTCAGGGGAGACTTTGAAGAACCGCCGGATGCTGTCGCTTATCCTGAAGACGAAAACCAGATTGAAGCGGTGCTCGATTGGTGTGATGGAAAGGGTTACGCGGTTATTCCCTATGGTGGCGGCACTACCGTGGTCAACGGAGTCAGTGTGCCTGCCTCCGCCAAGGGCGCTGTCACCATTGACATGGAACGCTTGAGCCAGGTACTGGAAATTGATGAGACGTCCCGGGCAGCGAGAATCCAGGCAGGTATTTTTGGCCCTGACCTAGAGAATGAGCTTCGACCAAAAGGATATACGCTGCGTCATTTTCCACAGAGTTTTCCATGGTCAACCCTGGGTGGATGGATCGTTACGCGTTCAGGTGGCCACTATGCGACAAACCAAACCCACATAGACGATTTCGTTGAGTCGGTTCGAATGATTACGCCAAGTGGATGGTGGGAATCAAGACGTCTGCCAGGCAGTGGAGCCGGTCCCAGTCCAGACAGGATGGTTATAGGCTCTGAAGGTACGCTGGGAATTCTCACGGAGGCATGGATGCGTATTCAAAAGCGCCCAATATTCAGGGCAACAGCTGGCGTTGTATTTCCGACCTGGGAGAAGGCTTATACCGCAACGCGCCACGTCGTGCAGGCGAAACTTTGGCCAGCCAATCTCAGGTTGCTGGACCCGGAGGAGGCGGGTCGCGCTGCCGGACTCGATGGAGAGCAAGCGCTACTCATCATCGGATTTGAATCTTCGGATGTTCCCCAGGGAGAGTTTATTAAGCTGGCGGTTGATATCGTACGTGAATATGGCGGCCAGATTGATGATGATGAAATTCGAATATCTGATAGTTCCGGTCAGACAACCGGCAGGGAGGGTGCGGTCGGTAATTGGCGTAGCTCGTTTATCGGCGTAAATGCAGGATTAACTAATGGCCTTGGTCTGATTGGAGATACTTTTGAAACTGCCATTACCTGGGATAAATGGCCGGAATTTGATGCCGAGGTTCGTGCCAGGGTTGGACAGGTACTAAAGGAAGTTGTTGGTGAAGCTCACACCCTGTCTTGCCGTTTTACCCATGTGTATACCGATGGTCCCGCACCTTACTATACGTTTAGTGGCATGGGTAAGCCGGGGGGTGAAGCGGAGCAATGGCAGGTAATTAAAGATGCCGCCAGTGAGGTTCTGATATCAGCCGGTGGCACCATCACTCACCATCATGCTGTTGGCAGAATGCATGCAAAAGGCTGGTCACAACAGACACCGCAATTGTATGGCCGTGTGCTTCGCGCGGCCAAGAAATCACTGGATCCTAATTCCATTTTGAATCCAGGCGTATTGTTTGAACCTTA
>JAPUGI010000165.1 GCA_027292925.1 Gammaproteobacteria bacterium | reverse complement strand
TAATATTATTCATACCTTAACAAATATAATACATTTTACTAATGCAAGAATAATATTTAATCTGCCTGCAAATTGAAGGGAGATAGACATGACAGCTTGTCCGGTAAACCACTTAATGACCCTTGAAAACTTCCACCAAGGAGCGCCCTATTCTTTGTTCCGGGAGTTGCGGCAAGATAAAGCTGTGGCCTGGGAGGACGAGAATATCTCCGCACTCGGTGGTCACTGGAATGTGTTCAGCAAAGAATGTGTCGATAAGGTGATGAAATCGCCGGCCATCTTCAGTAATGCCGGCGGCCCTCGCCTGGAAGACCCCCCAAAGGCGATGATTCAGGGGGCTAATGTTTCGCTTAATTTGATGGACGCCCCCCTACACAGAAAGAATCGTTCGCTGGTTGACCACGCCTTCAAACCCGCCGCCATTAATCGCCGGGAGGATCATATTCGCCAGATCGCAGCGCGCATAATCGACGAAGTCATTGACAAGGGGCAGTGTGAGTTTGTCGGGGAGGTAGCCCAACGCTTACCACTTGCGGTTATTTGCTGGATCCTTGGTGTGCCCGAGACCGAAAAGAAAATGGTCTGCGACCTCGCGAATACCATGATGCTGGCCGATGACCCGGATTTCTCCGGCGGCCCGGGAGAAAGCTTTGCCGCGCAAGCGCAACTGGTAATCTATGGTGCCGGACTGGCAGCGGACCATCGCTTACACCCGAGGGACTCGCTCACCATGGATATGTTGCTGGCGAAGGACGATGATTTCCAGCTCAGTGACCATGAATACGGTTTGTTTTTCCTCAACCTTATCATCGGTGGCATTGAAACCACCCGCAATTCTACGGCCTTTGGTTTGGCAGAGCTGATACGGCATCCGGATCAGTATCAAATGCTAACCGCTGACCCCGCCTTGATACCTGGCGCGGTGGATGAAATTGTACGTTTTCGGACTCCAATTACTTACTATCGCCGCACTGCCACCCAAGATGTTGAGCTGGCAGGTGAGAAGATAAAACAGGGGGATACCGTTATTTGCTGGTTGGCAGCCGCAAATCATGATGAGCAGTTTTTTGAACAACCCGAGCGCTTTGACATCACGCGTTGTCAGCGGGAATCTGTGCGCAAGCATTCCCGTAGCTTCGGCGTCGGCCCCCATTTTTGTATCGGCGTACATTTAGCACGACTTCAACTCAATATAATGTTCGAAGAGATAACCAGCAGGATGTGCAATATACAGTTTGTCGAGGAGCCAAAACAGGCGCTCTCGGTCTTTGTGGATGGCTATAAGGAAATGCACATCAGCTTTGACAAAGCGTGAGCGGGATAATTGAATCCCAGCCTTTTGCTCGGTCTGTTGCTGTTAAGCGTCGCTGGCTATGCCCAGAATTTAACCCCTGTCAATGTATTACATACAAATCCCGGGCAGAAGCTGGCTTCACAGATGTGGAACCTGGTAGATCCAGATGGTGACTATTCGCCGCGACAGATCGCTGAGCAGTATTGGCAAGTTAACTTATACTAGGAAACCTGATCATGACCATTCGAAAATTACTCCGTAAAGCCTTCATTTCTACTCCTGTTGCAAAGCCAGTCGATCTGTCTGGAAAGTATATGATTGTTACCGGTGCGAGCCTGGGGTCACTGGGCTATGCAACAGCGAAACAACTCTCCCGCTGGGGCGCTACAGTTGTCGTCACTACGCGGCGAGACACCGAGGACGTTGTGGCAGCGCTTAAAAATGAACTGGAAAAAGACTCCGTTAAAGTCAAAATAGACGGCCACAAGCTGGATTTATCTGATACGGCATCGGTAAATCAATTCACCCAGTGGTATGAAGGCCTCTATGGTGATCGTTTGGACATCTTGATTTATAATGCTGTAATTCATTTGGACTTAATGTCCAAATGGAAAGAACCCAACTTGACGCCTGATGGCTTTGAAATTCATTGGCGAACAAATTATCTTGGGACTGTCCAGCTAACTCACAACCTTCTACCGTTATTAAAAAAGACGGGGCAGCGCTATGGTGAGGCCAGAGTTGTGAATGTTGTTTCTCAACTACATAACCGTGGCAGTAATGAAATACTCTTTAACGCCCAGAGAGCCTATGAATCCTGGCAGGCCTACGGATTGTCAAAATTGGCGTTAATCCACTTCACTTATGAGTTACATCGGCGTTTTTCACAAACGGACAACTTAAAAAGCTACTGCCTGCACCCAGGTGGTAAGAGCGGCACATATACCAATGTTGCAAATAAAGGATTTGAAGGGCATGCCATTGTTGGGTTACTTCGTAAATTGGTAGCGCCTATTGAGAAGTTATTTATGGATACCGCTGAAGAAGGGGCACAGACACAACTACACTGTGCAGTCTCCGCTGATGCAAAAAGTGGTCACTACTATGTGAAGTGTCAAGCAGCCGAGGCTAGTGCAGACAGCAGAGACGAAAGCGCTGCTGGTCGATTATGGAAAAACACCGGCGAATGGCTTACTAAAATGCCGGTGTAGAAAGTGTTTGTTAGCCCAGTCGTTTCTAAAGTGGCTAAGAAACCTGATTCAAACCGTCGCTACTGATATTGCTTCCGTTTAGGCGACTAACGTAATGATCCGTCCCCACCCTCAGTGCCAATCATTCTGAAGTAGTTCAGGCGCACGGGCCAAAACCGCTTTGGTGGTAGGCAGGGCGTCTACTATTTGCTGCCTCGCAATCAACATACTACCCGTTCGACAGCAGGATCTCGGACAGAGCCATCAGATTGAGATTCATCTTTTCTAAATTAATTCTATGCATATAACAATTATTATAAGTCATTTTATTAATAGTACGCGGTTCGCTATCATGTTGCAGTCTAACGGTGAACAGCGGCCAGCAGTCGAAGGCTATTCCAGGACGGTCACACTGGATTAGCCAGCCAATATCAGGAATACAACGAGGAAAATACATATGTCAATCGTCAACAGTAAGCAATTTACAGGAAAAACCGTTCTGGCTCTGGCTATCGCCGCAGCCAGTGTGACGCCGTCATTTGCCCAGGAAGGTGGTCCCAGGTCGATGATTCTCGAGGAGGTGGTGGTTACGGCGCAGAAGCGTGAGGAATCGCTACAGGATGCACCCATCGCGAT
>JAPUGI010000164.1 GCA_027292925.1 Gammaproteobacteria bacterium | reverse complement strand
GGCGAGTGCCACAACCAGTTCCACCTCGTGATGAACGTCAGAACTTAATGACGGGTACTGCATCTGCCCACCATCGTCAAGAACAGCATACGCCGGTTTCATGAAAAAAAACGGCGCCTCACGATCTGGATCAAATCCCATTTCAATCGCGTGGTCAGCATAATTCCTGCCCACACAATATATCTGCCCAACGGGGAAAACATCGGCACTGCCATTTACCGGAAGCACAACCTGCCTTGCTGGCTTAATAACAAAATTCATCACAGCTTCCTTACGCAGTCGCCAGGCGGTTTCTCGTAAGAAACAGTACCGGGATCAATAACAGGAGCCAGGGTAAACTAAGGCCTATGATCCAACTCCAGCCGAACTGAACCAGAATAAAACCTGAACTTAAAGCCGCAATAGCCTGCATTGAAAACACAATAAAATCGTTTAATGCCTGCACCTTGAATCTTTCCGAGGATCGATAGGTTTGCGTCAACAAGGTTGTACCACCGAGAAACATGAAATTCCATCCTATTCCCAGTAGCACTAGCGCCCACCAGTAATGCATCAATTGCCTGTCCAGGTATGCGATGTACAAACAAGCGAATAACAGCGCCAACCCTGCCATGATTATCTTGAGCGCACCAAAACGACCGATCAGGAAGCCACTAAACAGTGAAGGCAGAAACATTGCCATAATATGACTTTGAATGACCCAGGCGGTATCGGCCAGGTCGAAATGATCCACCTGGTGCATGCTGACCGGTGTGGCAGTCATCATCAAACTCATGACGCACCAGGCCGCCACCGCTGCCGCAATGGCGACAATGAACATGGGTTGCTGAAGGATACTTAAGACGCTGCGTTGCTCCCGGTCATCCGTCTCTTCACTTACATCGGTATTCCGGTAGAAACAAAGCATCGCAATCGTCACCAACATAAAAACACTCAGCCCAAGGAAAGACCCCGCAAATTCACCGAGCGAAGATGCTTCCTGCAATCTCTGTGCGCTTTCAGGACCCATAAACGCGGCAGCAACCCCGGCCAACATCAGTACAGACAATGATTGCCCGACCTTTTCCGGCGGAACGGATTCCGCTACCGCAAAACGATATTGAAAGATAAACGCATTGTGGCTGCCTACTAGAAACGTGGCGAGACAAAACAAGACAAAACTTTCCCTGTTGATGGCGAACGCGGCCAGCAGGCCGGCCAGGCAGCTATAGGAGGCACCGAAAATAAACCCTGCTTTGCGACCAAACTTACCCATTAACAGTGCCGCCGGGATAGTGGTACTTGCGGTTCCCACGATCATCAGCGCCACCGGAAGAGTAGCCAGACCAGGACTTGGCGCGAGAAGTGTTCCAACTATTCCCCCTAACAAAACAACGATAGGCGCGCCAGTCTGGGCAAAGGCCTGCGCTACTGTCAGAATTTTGAGGGTTCGGTACACCGGGAAAGATCAACTACAAAGGTGGCTCATCATATCACGTAGGACAAAGTATCTTTTTGTATCCCCGCCACAATAATGGAATAATCCAACGTTCACTTTTCACTGAAACAGGTCAGGGATGTCGAGGGTTGATATAGACGCCGTGGTTGTAGGAGCGGGATTTGCAGGTATGTATACACTGCACAGGCTTCTACAGGATAATTTTAAAGTCAGGTCGTTCGAAGCCGGTGATGATGTAGGTGGTACCTGGTACTGGAATCGTTATCCCGGAGCACGCTGTGATGTACAGAGCATGGAATATTCCTATACCTTCGATGACGACCTGCAGCAGGCCTGGGAATGGACAGAACGCTATGCCCCACAACCTGAGATCCTCTCTTACGCAAACCATGTCGCTGACCGGTACGAGCTAAGACCCCACATTACGTTTGGCACCCGGGTAGTTTCAGCTCACTACAACGAAGAGAGTAGTTTCTGGATCCTTAGCACGGATGGGGGTGAAACGCTTACCAGCCAATTCCTTATTATGGCAACCGGCTGCCTCTCCTCCATGAACACGCCGGATTTTAAGGGGATCGATTCTTTCAAGGGAGAGACCTATCACACCGGACAATGGCCTCAGGAAGGCGTGGATTTTACCGGCAAACGGGTCGGGGTTATCGGTACTGGCTCATCCGGTATCCAATCCATTCCCATTATTGCCGAGGAGGCTGATCACCTGACGGTTTTCCAGCGGACTGCCAACTTTTCAGTTCCTGCACATAATCAACTATTGGATGAGGAATTCATCGAGGATATCAAAGCTACTTATCCCGAGTTTCGGGCAAACAACCGCCAGATGATGGCTGGCTTCGGGTCTCGCAACGAACGCCACGAGGATTCGGTGCTGGATGCAGATGAAACACTTATCCAGGAACGTCTGGAAGCCAATTGGCAACGGGGTGGGCTGGGGTTTTTGGGTGCATTTGGTGATATCGTCATCAAAAAAGAAGCTAACGCATCTGTGGCTGAGTTTGTACGTAACAAGATACGCGAACAGGTTGTTGACCCGAAAGTTGCCGAATTACTGTGTCCTGATCAGGTGATCGGCTGCAAACGCCTGTGCGTCGACACCAACTATTACAAGACATTCAATCGCGACGATGTCTCCCTGGTCGATGTCAAAGAACATCCCATTGATGAAATCACCGAAAAAGGTGTTGTCACCAATGGCAAAGAGTACCAATTCGATGCCATCGTTTTTGCCACCGGCTATGATGCAATGACAGGGTCGCTTCTTAAGGTCGATATTCGAGGGCGTAAAGGCCAAACGCTGCAAGATAAGTGGGCGGCTGGTCCGAGGACCTATCTCGGACTCAGCACCTACGGTTTCCCCAACATGTTTACAATCTCCGGCCCGGGTAGTCCATCTGTACTTACTAATATGATTGTATCCATCGAACAGCATGTGAACTGGATCAGGGATTGCCTGATGTACATGCGGTCTAACCAACACCAGGCGATCGAGGCCGAGTTGGATGCAGAGGACTACTGGGTAGTACTGGCCAACGACATAGCTGGTCAGACATTATTCAAGTCCTGCAATTCCTGGTACCTGGGCGCCAACGTGCCCGGCAAACCCCGGGTATTTATGCCCTTTATCGGCGGGCTTCCGACGTATGCTGAAATCTGTGACGACGTTGCGCAGGATAACTACAGAGGATTCACCGTAGAGTAAGCTTAAGTTACGCAACATATTGACTGCGGAGTGCCGGGATCAATTCTGCAGGCGTACCCTTGCGCAACAGTCTGCCATCGGCCATTTCTAGGATCAGGTCGTAGTGTTCCAGACTCTCCAGCCGGTGAGCAATCGTTATGACGGTCTTGTCTGCCAGGACGGTTCGCATCAGGCGCTGCATTTTCTCATCGGTTTTGCGGTCCAGTGAACTTGTTGGTTCATCCATCAGGATGTATTGCTTGTCCAACATGATTAGCCTCGCGATACACAGCAGTTGCCGCTCTCCGACACTGTAGTCTTTACCGCCTTCGAGCACCTGCGCATCAAGATCCACATCAAGATTTACAGTTCGAAGTGAAGCCAACAGTTGCTCATCACTTATTCCCCGCAGATCACCAGCCAGGTTGAAACGAATAGTCCCTGCAAACAGA